>JBGPFL010000102.1:0-9844 GCA_041483295.1 Blastocatellia bacterium
ACCTTGATGGTTGCGGTCCCCGATGCCACGTGGCGAACTCAGTTGCAAAAGTTCAGCGGGCAGGCGCTGTTCAAGTTAAACTCGATCCTGGGATCTCCGGCGGTGACTGGAATCGAATTTGTTATTAATCCCGAGATCATAGAGCGAAACGCAGTTGTTCCCCCCCAAGTAAAGTTCGTCGCCCCCGACCAGCAGGCAATGCCGCTACGCGAGAGTGCGGACCGGATCAGCAATCCTGAGATTCGAGCCACCTTCTTGCGAGCCGCAGGCAAGTGTTTGGAGAGAAGGGCGCGATGAGCGAATCAATCAGCAACTCTGAAGTTGTAATCGACATTCAAGATCTGACTAAAGACTACCAGCTTGGTTTTCTCAAGAAGCGCTCGGTCCGCGCGCTCGACCACCTGACGCTTCAGGTGCGCCGCGGCGAGATATTCGGGTTCCTGGGTCCTAATGGCGCGGGTAAGACTACAACACTGAAGCTCCTGATGAGGTTGATATTCCCGACAGCCGGCTCGGCCCGAATACTTGGGCAGCCTATCGATCACGTGGGCACCCGCTCCAGGATCGGGTATCTTCCGGAGAACCCGTACTTCTACGATTACCTCTCAGGCCGCGAGTTATTGAGGTACACGGCCGCGCTGTTCAGCATACCACCTGAGAGAGCCGAGGACAGAGCGAGCGAGCTGATCAAGCTCGTCGGCCTCGACGAGGAGGCCGCCGATCGCCATCTCAGAAAATACTCGAAGGGTATGCTTCAGCGAATCGGCATCGCGCAGGCGCTGGTCAATGACCCCGAGATTGTCTTCATGGATGAGCCGATGTCGGGGCTCGACCCGATCGGCCGCCGGGAGGTGCGCGATTTGGTCCTCTCCTTACGCGAGCAAGGCAAGACAGTCTTCTTTTCGTCGCACATACTCTCGGACGTCGAGCTTCTATGTGACCGGGCCGCGATCTTGAGCCGGGGCAGTCTCGTGCGATGCGGGGGAGTGCATGAGTTGACGGGAAACGAAGGGGCGAGCGTTGAAGTGATAGCAGTCGGACTCGATATCTCCCGGCTTGCAGGGTTCCTGGAAGGTCTGGACTCCGTTCAGTCGATTGCGGAATCGCCCAATGGCATTCGACTCTTACTGCAGGATGAAGGCTCGGTGGATGGCGCCCTCAGTCTGATTCGCCAGGCGGGCGGACGACTTGTATCGGTCAACCCACAACGGGCATCGCTCGAAGATGTTTTTTCCAGAGCAGAGAAGGGATAAACGTGCTCGTTTCTCGTTTCTCGTTTCTCGTTGCTCGTTTGTGGTTTCTCGTTTCTTGTTTGTCGGTGCTCGCTTGTTCCCCATACCAGCGACTTCTTGCAACGAAGGCGCCCTTCGAGTCAACGGAAAACTACAAACCAGCAACGAGAAACGACAAACGAGAAACGAGAAACGCTGGCATTCTGCTATCTGCGTGTCTGGCTGTAGCCGCTCCGATTACCCCTGCTTCGGCGTTGCTATCACAAAACGTCCAGGCGTCATCCGAGGGAATAGAGCTGACGGCGATTATAAGTGGGATTCAAAGAAAGTATTCTCGGATGAAAGGCCTGGCCGCCGACTTCGTACAGGTGTATCAGCAATCGGACGGCCGCACTGTACGCGAGACCGGCCGCCTTCTATTGAAGAGGTTCGGCAAAGCTAAGTGGGAGTATGTGGAACCGGAGCGAAAGTTGTTCATATCGGACGGCAAGAACGTCTACTTCTACGTCGAGGGCGAGCGTCACGCAAGCCGGACCTTTCTGAAGCAGTCCTCTGACCCCCAGATTCCATTTCTTTTTCTGCTTGGTCGGACCGACCTGCGGCGCGAATTCACCCACATAGAACTGCTGTCAGACGAGCGCGCGGTTATTGCCGGCAACCGCGTGTTAAGGCTGGTTCCAGCCCGCGCGCCTGAAGAATTCAAGAAGCTTCTCGTTGAAGTCGACCCAAATACATTCGAGGTCCGGCGTCTGGTCATCTTTGAGCGCAGCGGCGCAAGAATGGACTTTCTGCTCAACAACGTGCGTGAGAACTACGTGGCCCCGGATGGCGAGTTCACGTTCACTCCCCCGCCCGGAGTCATCCTGAAAGACCAGTAGAGAGGCAGGAGCTATTTGCTCTTTGTCCTACTTGAGCTTCAGGGCGTGAATCTCGACCGCCATGTCCATAATCCGCGACGGGTCAGGAATGGGTTCGATATTCAGATCAACATCCATAGACTGGTGAGGGTTGAGAGCCTCTCTCTGCTTCGGGATGGGCGATATTACTCTTTCCAGAAGGACCTCATTGCTAAAGCCAAGCACCACAGCTCGGACCTGAAGGCCGACCAGAACCTGTTCTCCGTCATTCCGCACCGTGCACAGGAGACGGCCGTACTTGCCTCCAAGCCTCCTTTCTCCAGTCAACTTTTCGTTGATCGCTATACTCACGAAGGGGGAGTAAGAATCGAACTCCACGGAACCCGCCCTCGCCATTTCAACTGCTACTTCTCGGCTGCAATAGGAAGAGGACAGAACAATCAGTCCAAAGATTATCAGCAGCACCGTCACGCCGCTCGATAGCATAATTAACCGGGAGCGGTCCTTCTCGACCCTGCCGGCCGGCTGCTCAAACATAGTCACACCTCGTCCGATTTCGGATTGCGGATTGTCCCGTTGCGATAATCAAGAGGCCAGACCATCTAGATCCAAATCCGCAATCCACAATCCGCAATCCGCAATCCGCAATCCGCAATTCCTACGCTCCAATCATCATCTGCCCTATCAGCAGAGTGGGTGCAGCGATGCTGCCGCGAAAATCGAGATCGTTCCCGACTACCTCAATCTGATTGAGCATCTCTTTGAGATTTCCAGCTATTGTCACTCCTTGAACGGGAAACTCCAGCTTTCCATCTTCTATCCATAGGCCGCCGGCGGAGCGAGAATAATCACCGGTGACCGTGTTCACGCCAAAGCCGATGAGCTCCGTGACGTAGAGTCCCCTCTTCACGGAGCGGATGATCTCCTCTGGAGAATCTGAGCCGGCTTCGATGTACAGATTGCCGGCCTCCACAGTCGGCGCACCCACCAGCCCGCGCGACGCATTGCCAGTCGACTTGAGGCCGAGCTTGCGTGCGGTATATGTGTTGAGGAGGTAGCTCTCGAGCACGCCCTCGTTGATCACGACCGTCCGGCGCGTCGGCAGACCCTCCCCGTCGAATGGTCTGGATCCGACCCGGGCCGGCATGGTTCCGTCGTCGATGACAGTGAGCTTGGAGGATGCGACGCGGTCGCCCAGACGCCCGACCAGGAAGCTCGCCTTGCGAAAGATCGATTCTCCCGAGACCGCCTCGAAGATATCGCCAAGGAACTCACGCGCGACGTGGGGTTCGAAAATGACTGGTACATTCTGGGTCGGCACGGGGCGCGCGCCGAGTTTGCGTAACGTACGCTGGGCCGCCATCAGGCCGACTTGCTCCGGAGTGTCCATCTGGCTTAGCTTGCGGCGATGGTCGAACCAATAGTCGCGCTGCATTTTTCCATCATCGGCAGCGACAGGCACGGTGACCAGCGAGCACGAGGTTCCTCGATACTGACCAACGAAGCCAAGAGAATTGGCCAGAATAATGGATCCGGCTGCTGAGTCGTACCCGCCTCCCTCGAAGTTGACTATAAGCGGACTTACCTCTCGAGCAGCTCGCTCGGCTCTAAGCGCCAATTCGATCTTATCATCAGTAGACAGAGCTTCAATCTGTTCATCGTATAGATCAAGGTCGGCAATCGACTTCGCGAATTCGCCGGGCTCCGGCAAACCAGCGCTATCATCGGGAGACGTCGCCCGGGCCAACTCGACGGCTTCCCGCATCAGTGACGTGAGAGCATCACGGCTGAAGTCCGATCCTGAGACTGAAGCCTGCTTGCCGTCAATCAGCACTCGCATTCCCAGGCCGCGGTCCGCCGACTGTTGGAGAGTCTCCACCTCGCCCAACCTGACGCCTACCGAGAACTCTGTGCGCTGTCTGATTACCACCTCAGCGGCGCTCGCACCCTGCTTTACCAGTTCCCGGGCGAGGTCGGCAGCAAATTCTTTCGTCAGCGGGCTCGTCATTCAACTATTTCGCAGATCCCACGGGCTATCCCTCAGATGCGTGTGGTCAATCAACAAAGTTCGCCGGAGAACGCTACTGTCGCGTTCCTCCAACGGTCATCTCGCTAATCTTAATCGTGGGGAGACCGACACCTACCGCTATATTCTGGCCATCTTTACCGCAGACCCCCACGCCCTGGTCGAGCGCGAGGTCCGCGCCGACGGCGGTGACATGCTTGAGCGCCTCAGGTCCGCTCCCGCGCAAGGTCGCGCCTTTTACCGGAGCCGTGATCTTGCCATCCTCAATCAAATACGCCTCCGACGCCGAGAAGGCAAACTCACCGCTGGTGATGTCCACCTGGCCTCCCCCGAACATCACTGCGTAGAGTCCGCGCTTCACTGACCGGATGATGTCGTCCTTCGAGTCTTCGCCCGATAGCATGAACGTATTGGTCATCCGGGGCAGAGGCATATGCCGATAGCTTTGTCTCCGGCCGTTGCCGGTACGCGAAGACTTCATAAGGCCCGAATTGAGATAGTCGCTCATGTATTCGCGCAGGATGCCATTTTCGATCAACACCGTTCTACGGGTGGGATATCCCTCGTCGTCGATGTTCAGCGATCCACGCCGGCCCGGGATCGTTCCATCATCAACCACCGTGCACAACTCTGATGCTACCCGCTGCCCGATAAGACCCGAGAAAGCTGAGGTCTCCTTGCGATTGAAATCAGCCTCGAGGCCATGTCCCACGGCCTCGTGCAGCAGTATTCCGGGCCAGCCGGGGCCGAGCACGACTTCCATCTTGCCGGCCGGAGCATCGACAGCTTCGAGTTGTATGATCGCCTGTTTGGCGGCTTCAGCTCCGAAGTATTCCGGGGTCAGCTCGCTCTCAAAGAAATCCATGCCCACCCGGCCGCCTCCCCCGCTTCGCCCTACCTGGAGGTTTCCATCGTCATCCGCAATGCACGTGATGGCGAATCGGCCCAGTGGCTGTACATCCCCTGCCAGCCGCCCGTCTGAAGACGCTACCATTACATACTTGATCTCATCGGCGACCGTTGCCTGAACCTCGCGGATCCGCCGATCGAACCCGCGCGCGGCGGCATCGCCCTTATTCATCAACTCAATTTTGTGCGTAAGCTCGGCAGACGAGACCGGCGCCTCAACCGGATAGAGACTATGGATATTCGGCGTTGCATTCACTCCCAGGTTCTGGACGCCCTTGCCGCTTCGGGCAATGTGGCTTGCCGTGCGGCAGGCCTTCTCGATCGCATCAAAGGCGATCTCGTCCGTATACGCATATCCGGTCTTGTCGCCCATTATCACCCGGACGCCGACGCCCTGGGCTATCGACTTGGTCGCCGATTTGACGATCTGCTCCTCGAGATGGACGCTGTTGGCAACTCGGTACTCAAAATACAGGTCGGCGTAGTCTCCGCCTCTGCCAAGCGCGATCGCCAGCAACTCGTCGAGATCCTTAAGTGTGAGGCCGTATCGTTGGAAGAAGAACTCAATTGCGTCTGTGTTCATTTTGCTCATTTCACGAAGCCGGGATTCGGAGGGACAACCACACACCGGCGTCTCAGTCTACCTGCTTATCCCCCAGGTGGACAGCGGCAACGCCGCCGGACAGATTGTAGTATCTCACGTTGGAAAATCCAACCGCCTGCATCAACCTCATCAACCCCTCCTGATCGGGAAACGCTTTGACAGAATCGGGCAGATATTGATAAGCGAACCCGGATCGGGACACCGCATTTCCGATCCGAGGGAGGATGCGAGTGAAGTAGAAATGAAACAGACCCCTCAATAGAGGAACCACCGGCCGAGAGAATTCCAGCACAGCACAACGCCCGCCTCGCTTAAGCACACGGTGAATCTCTCGAAGGCCGCCTTCTGGCGTCTCCAGGTTTCTCAGGCCGAAACCCATCGTAACGACGTCGAATACGCCGTCGGCGATCGGAACGTGCAAGGCGTCCCCTTCCACCAGCCTGATCGGCAACCCGGCAGATCGAACCTTCTTCAAGCCTAGCGCCAGCATAGGATGGCAAAAATCTATACCCAGAGTTGGGACCCAAACGCCCAGTTCCAAAGACAAATCCGCCGTGCCGCAGCAGAGGTCGAGTGCAACGGCGTCCGGCCTCAACCGGTCAGCGAGTTTCTCGATCACAAATCGCCGCCAGCGCCTGTCGATGTTGAGAGATAACGCGTGATTCAAGAAGTCATATCTGGGTGCGATCTCGGAAAACATCGAGCGCACTAAAGCAGCCTTGCTCGGGCCGGCCGGGTTGTCCCCTTGAGTTTCCATTAGAGATAACTTGAAGGAAGCCCTTGGACTTATCATTTCACGATGGTGAGGGTCCCCAGCTTCTTCATACCGTCCTCGCACACGCTCGCCGGCCCCGTGGCGGCAATTGCCAGCGATTGAAGATTCAGGTGCGTCTGCGCGGCGTGTTGAACGTCGCCCGGAGTTATTGCATTCACTCGAGGAACGAAGTTCATGAGGTAGTCGCGCCCGAGGCCATAGGTTTCAATATCCAGTACCACTTCGCCGGCACCATCGACCGTGGCAAGCCGCTCTGAGAATGAGGATATGACACGAGCCTTTGCTGACTCGACCTGATCCAGCGGGGGCAAGGCTCCCTTAAGCTCAGCCATCGTCGAGAGCACCGACTCTATGGTCTGTCCCAGCGCACCCGGCGAAGATGTCACCTCCACCCACAAGGGGCCGGTGAGATAACGCGCTTCGAGACCAGCCTGGACCACGCTTCCGGGAACTGCACTCGCTCGACCAGCGGCAGCCGCTCTGAGCACCTCGGTCATCACGAGAACTGCTATATAGTCCCTGTCTTTTCTTGAAACCCCCAACTGGGCGGCGACCGCGTGGGCGTTCTGAGATGGCCGATCGATCATCACAACACGCCTTGAAACAAGTGGTGTGGGCGGCTGGAACGTCGCCGGGACCTTCTCGCCCTTCTTCCACGAGCCGAGTTTGGTCCGAGCCAATCGGGTCACTTCTTCCGCCTTTACGTCGCCCGTGACCACCAGAACCGCGTTGTTTGCAAGGTAGAAGCGCCCGTGAAAGGAGACTACGTCCTCTCGGGAGATCTGCGAAATCGATTCGGCAGTTCCTCGCACAGGATGACCATACGTATGCGAGCCGTAGATCGCCTCCATCGCCGTGCGCCTTGCTGCCGCCGCATCATCATTTGCCTCCGCCGCAATTGTTGCCACCCGCTCCGTTTTCAGCGCGGCCAGTTCCTTTTGATCGAAGTTCGGCGAAATGACCAGGCGCCCAATGAGATCGAACAGAGAGTCTAACGAATCGTTCGGCCCATTGAGAGTGATATTAGTCGAATCCCAATCGACGGACACTTTGATCGAAAGGCCCAGCCCTCTCACCGTCTCAGTCACAGCCTTGGCGTCCATTCCACCGCCGCCCTTGAGCAGCATCCCTGCCGTTATGTCTGCGAGCCCACCCTTGCCCGCGCGATCAAACGCAGCCCCGCTGTCGATTCTAAGCCGCGCTGTGAGACCTCCGGGCTCGGGCTGCTCGTTCAGGACCAGTTGTAACCCGTTGAGCAGAGAATCGCGCTTGAGCACAGGCAAGACGGGCGCCGCAGTCTGCTCGCGCGTCTTCGTCCCGTCCACAGACCCGCCAAGGGCAACGCAACAGGGGATCAGGAAGCAGATAAGCAGAATCCTCATACTTGCGATCAATTGAAGTTCCTCCAGCTTGGGCCGGCGTCATTCGAGTGTAGCGATACGCCGTGGAGAGAGTCAACCGTTCGTGCTATACTGATCCCGCCCCCGACAGTCCCCCACAGACGAGCATCACCGAAAAGGTTAATCTCGACAAACATCGGTGATGGTTATACAGTAAGCTAATCTCGCGCAGATCAGGATTGGAGTAGGACTAAATGTACTGCCCTAGCTGCTCAACAAAGGCCACTGAAGGGGCGAAGTTCTGCAAGTCCTGCGGAATGAACCTGAACATCATCAGCCAGGCGCTGACGGGTGGTTCGTTCGGGGTGGCCGATCCTCTCCGGGATCGAGAGTACAAGCGAGCACGCAAAGAGATCAGCGAGGGCATTCAGGGATCGGGGATCGGGGCCGCTCTGCTGGTCGCGGCAGGCCTGGGCTACTACCTGGCGCCGACGCAGACGGTTTTCTACCTGATCGCGCTGGTCCTGGCTCTGATCGGGCTGGTAAAACTGTTCCGGAGCGTCGCCAGGATTCTGGATGCCAAGGTCGGGGCGAAACTCATGGCGCCTGCGATGCAGCGTGCAACTGCCGGCCTGGCGGCTTCCACACCCTCTCCCGTGACGCCAGGCGTGGTCCGGGGCAGTCAGCGGCTACCCGGCAGCCCTCAAAAGCCGGGCGCTCCAATAAGCGAGACCCGTCCCGTCTCAGTCGAGAACAACAGCTCGACTCCAACCAGTCTCCCTCCGCCGCCGATCGGTGATCAGCCTCCTGCGCGGCCGCTCACCGGGCGAGTCAATCGCGAGCATTCTAGCCCGCTGCGAAGACCGGATAAGGACGACGATTTCATGTCCAAGCTGCGTAATTGATCTACCTGACGCGGACCAGCCAGACGCCTCTCACTTCGATTTGATCTCGGTCCACAGCCGGTCGTAGATGTTGATTGCAGGGCCGACGTCGGTAATGAATTCACACCTCTCGAGATCCTCGCGCTGCGGATAGGCCGCTTCATTGGTCAGGAACTCCGGCCGGATCATGGCGCGCGCCGCGCGGTTGGCAGTCGAAAAACCGGTGCCATTTGAGATGTCTGCGGCAACCCGGGCTTCGAGTACGAATTTGATGAACTCGTGGGCGAGAGTCTTGTTCGACGCGTTTCTCGGTATGCAGAGGTTGTCGACGAACCGAGTGCAGCCTTCCTTCGGAATTGAGTATCCGATCGCCGGGTCCTCGGCCATCGCCTTGGCTATCTGTCCGCTGTAGCCCTGAACGATCCATGCATCTCCGGAGAGAAGCAACTGATCGAAGCCGCCGCTGTCGTAGGCCTTCACGAGAGACTTCTGCTTCGACAGCAAAGCGGCCGCCTGCTCAATCTCAACCGGGTCAGTACTGTTGAGGCTCTTGCCCATAAACTTGAGCGCCGCTCCGAGCGTCTCTCGCACATCATCCAACATCGCCAGCCGGTCTTTGTAGCGAGTATCCCACAGCGCGCCCCAACTATCGACGCCCTCCGGGATCTTGTCCTTCCTGAAAGCGATCCCAGTGGTGCCCCACATGTAGGCGATCGAATACTTGTTCTCCGGATCGTATGGAAGGCCGACCAGGGCCGGATCGAGATTGGAGAAATTCGTAAGACGCTCCATATCGAGCTGCTCGAGCAAGCCCTGCTCTCGCAGGACGGTGACCATGTAGTCGCTCGGAACGATGATGTCGAAGCTCGCGCCTCCCGACTGAAGCTTTGCCAGCAGCGCTTCGTTTGAATCGTAGATCTCGACATTGAGTTTCGCATCGAAGCGGTGTTCGAACTCGGCGATGACCTCTTCGGGAAGGTAGTTCGACCAGATGAACACGTTCAATTGGCCGCCGTGAGCTTGCTGTGATCTCCCGCCCAGTGCGAAGACAAGGAGCAATATCAGCGCGCATGCGCCCGCAGACATCGACCAGCGCGACGGGCGGCCCGACGTCAGACGATCCGAAACCAGGACCAGCAACACCGTTACAACCAGCAGTACGGTCGAGATCGCGTTTATCTCCGGCGTGACCCCGGTCTTCACCATCGAGTAGATCT
>JBGPFL010000103.1:0-9802 GCA_041483295.1 Blastocatellia bacterium
ATAGGTCCCGCGTTTCACCAAGGGATAGAAGATACCGGTCTGTTCGCTTGCAACAGTCGCAACTTTCTCTATCCAAACCGGGTGCTCGATGGGCCTGGGCGAGCCTGGAAGCATCTTGAGATAGCGCATCACGTTCAAGCACCCATCGACCAGTGCGCCGACATCCTCCGGCTCGACGGTGCCCGCGTGTCCGGCCTCGACTGTGATCGAAGGTTTGCGGCGCGTCGTCGCAGTGTTCTCGAGGTAGCGAGAAGCGTTAGGGTCTTTGGGCCGGTCAGCCGAAATAATGATGTGGTCGAGTCCGAATGCCAACACCATTTCACGAGAAACGGCGTCCTGCTTCTCGTCGCCGGTCTTCGTCCAGTAACTATAAGCCCTGAGGCTTTCGTCGAGGTCGCCCCCGTGCAGGTCGATCAGGTGGTCGCACTGCTCGACGACTTGTTTAGTGATCAGGTATGAGGCGCGGTCGGTCTGGGTGCCGTCGAGTTTGCCGGGATACATCCGGTTCATGCTCTTGCCGTCAATCGGATTCACGTGGGCGATCTTCTGTTCGAATGATGGAATGTTGACCAGGGGGACGACGATGACGGTTCCCGATACCTGCGCCGGATCGAGCAATCCGATCAGCTTCTCAAGGGCAATGATCGAGGCATACTCGGTGCCGTGCGCGCCAGACACCAGAGCAAGCACCGGACCGGGCTTTGATCCGTGAACCACGACGACCGGAATGCTCAGCGCCGCGTCTGATGCCGCGGGCACTTCGATTGTCCCGGCGGTTTTCTGACCGCGAGCTGCTGCCGCAGTACCGACGGTGAAGGTTGCGCGATCCTGCGAGAAGGCCAAAGCGGTTAACCCGAGTAGCAGAAAAACTGAAGTAACGGTTCGATGCATAAGCAGATCCTCTGTTCAGGCGTCAGCCATTCGTCTGGCCGGCCGGTTGACAATAATGCTCGATTAATACGCGACTCGCGCGACCGCTGATTCCGCGAAAGATAGAGCGCGGGCGGCGGGGCCGTTCACTCATTTTAACAACTCCGCGTACTTATCCAGCAGCGGAAGAATGGTGCCGCTGTCAGCCGAGGGCAGATTGAAGATGACGCGGTTAACGCCCCAGCCTTCCCATTGCTCCACATCGGCGCGATCGGGCTTTGCTCCGAAGATCGAAACCGATAGTGATTTGGGATCGCGCCCGGCGGCTTCCGCTTTTTGATGCAGCGTGGCGATCTTTTCTGCAACTCCGGCTGCGCGGAACCCTATCGGCACCCATCCATCGCCGAACTCCACGACTCGATCGAGGGTTCCCGCGCCGTCGCCCCCCATCAGGATCGGGGGATGCGGCTTTTGGACCGGCTTCGGATGCGACCATATCGGATCGAAGTTTACGAACTCGCCGTGAAACTCGGCTTCTTCCTTAGTCCATATCTCCTTCATCGCGAGTATGCGCTCGCGCATCACCCGCCAGCGTCTCTTGAAATCGGTGCCGTGATTTTCCATCTCCTCGGCGTTCCAGCCGCCCCCAATCCCGAAGATGAATCGGCCGTTCGACAGGTGGTCGAGACTGGCAATCTCTTTAGCCGTGGTGATGGGATCGCGCTCGACGATAAGGCAGATGCCGGTGGCGACTTTGAGCTTGGTGGTCGCCATCGCAGCGGCGGTCAAAGCGACGAAGGGGTCGTAAGTGTGCCAGTACTCCTTGGGGAGTTCGGCGCCTCCGGGCCAGGGACTCCGCCGGCTTGCAGGGATATGAGTGTGCTCAGGAAGCCAGAGCGATTCAAAGCCTCGTTCTTCAAGCTCACGGGCGAGCCTCTGAGGTCGAATTGCGTAGTCGGTCGCGAACATCGCTATGCCGTAAAGCATGGTTATCCTCTCGAGTGTGAAGTGTGAAGCGACGGAATGATACTCCGCCCGCGGAGCAAGCTCAAGCAACGGTTCAGAGGAAGGAGGGCAAGACTCGACTTCGTCTAACGCGTGTTAGTGAGGGTTTGACTCAGCGGTTCTGGCTGTTAGAATAGGAAAGTTCCTTGGGTACAGTAGACTCTGGGAATCCAAAGCGCCAATAAGCGCAACCAAAGCCTGTCGCAATCAAGAATCCAAAGCGCCAGACGCGCACCGAAGGCCTGTCGCAGTCGTTCTCTGTTCCGGTTGTTTCGCTCAATCCTTTTCGGTAAGGCAACGGCTTGCGGAGGCGTCTTTGGCCGACGTTAGTAAGCGGGGGCAAGGTGACACTGCCGGAATCGCATTGCTGCGGGTCCTTTCTTTGCGAAGCATGTTCAGCGTAGCCGACAGGAATACATCGGGACGAGACTGGCTGTCCGGCGCTTTGAGTTTTACAGTCTGAGGAACTTAGGAGAGGTCTATGAAAATTACGGAGTCTTTCCGATCTTCAACCTTGCGACGAGTGCGCAAGGTACTAGTCCTGGTGTTTGTCGCGTTGTTGTTCTACCGGCCGGCGCTGGTGGGTGCAGCCGCGGGTGATTTGGACTTGGCCTTCGGCAGCGGCGGCAAGACAACAACCGATTTCTTTGGGTTCTCCGACCGCATTACCGCGATCGCCATTCAGCCAAACGGCAAGATTGTCGGCGTGGGCAGCGCAGCCACGGGACCGGGTGGTACGACCGGGGCTAGCCCATTCTCAATAGCAGCAGCCCGCTGCAACAGTGATGGCAGTCTTGATGGTGCGTTCGCATCGGGTGGTAAGGTCGTCTTAAGCTCGTTCGGCATTGGCGAGGCAAGGGCCGTTGCCATTCAATCGGACGGAAAGATCGTCCTGGCTGGCTTTGCTCATGGTGCACACCTGGACTTTGACTTTGTTCTGGCGCGCTTAAACACAGACGGCAGCCTGGATTCAAGCTTTGGTTCTTCGGGCAAAGTTCTAACTGACTTCTTTGGTACAAACGACCAAGCAAACGGTGTGGCTATTCAGGCTGATGGCAAGATCGTGGCGGCAGGATTGGCAGGATTGGCCGCCATCAACGCACCCATCGACTTCGCCGTGGCTCGTTATGATGCAAATGGGACTCTGGATTCTACGTTCGGCACCGGCGGGAAGATGACCGCCGATTTTTTCGGAAGCCTGGACATTGGCACCGCCGTTGCCATTCAGGCCGACGGCAAGCTGGTGGTGGCCGGTATTGCTTACAGCGGTAGCGGCATCAACGTTAATGATTTCGGCCTCGTGCGGTTCAACGCTAATGGCAGCCTCGATGCGACCTTCGGCTTGAATGGTAAAGTGAACACCGACTTCTCTGGCCAGATCGACGAGCCGAGCGCCCTCGCCATTCAATCAAACGGCAGCATCGTTGTGGCCGGTCATACGGTCAGCGGCACGGCCCCTCAGTTCGGCCTCGCGCGATATGACTCCGCAGGCGCCCTGGATGGAGCTTTCGGGACCGGTGGCAAGGTCGTGACTGACTTCTCAGGTTTTGGCAGCGAGGCCACTGCCGTTGTCATCCAGCCGAACGGGAAGATCGTGGCGGCGGGACGCAACACGGTTTTCCCTTTCCCTTTCTCCCAGTTTGCGCTTGCTCGCTACAACAACAATGGCAGTCTCGATCCTACGTTCGGCGCAGGCGGCAAGATCACGACCGACTTCGCGGGCAATGTGGATGAGGCATTCGGTCTCGCGCTTCAACCCGATGGAAAAATCGTCGTGGCAGGACGCACTGGCGACCTCAATACCTTCGACTTTATCGTGGCGCGTTACCAGGGTGAACAGTTCGAGGCATGCCTTCAAGATGAAAGCAGCCGCAGCGTACTTCAGTTCAACTCGACTACCGGGGATTATCAGTTCACGGATTGCCAGGGACTGACCATCGCCGGAACTGCAACAGTCTCCACGCGAGGTTGTACGGTTACTTTGCAACACAACGCGTCTGACCGCAGAGTACTGATCAGGGTCGACACCTGCCGTAAGACCGGAACGGCATCAATACAGCTCTTTTCTCCATCAAGGACATTCACTGTCACGGACCGGAACACGGCTAACAACACTTGCTCGTGCCCGGCGCCGTAGTGTTCGGGAAAAGAGAAGGAAGGGCAAAATCGAAAGGGCTGGTCAAGACGCGGCCAGCCTTTTTGTCTTGAACCGGGCGCGCTCAAGACGAAGGGTCCGAATGTCGACACTGGCAGGCGGAATCAGTCAGGTCGCAATCAGCTACTGCGGCGTTGTCAACCGGGGACCTTGGAACCCGGTCCATACGGATGTCTGCTCGCATAGCGGTAAGCAGTCCAGGCGGCGATGAGATGGCAGACCCACCCGAACAGACCGCCGGTGCCAATCCACAGACCCGGCGTGACAATCAGCCAGAAGATGCCGCGCAGTATCTTGCCGTTGTAAATCTGCCCAACGCCCGGAATGAAAAAGCTTAGGATCGCTGCCGTGCCTGGGTCTCTCATGTTTTCCTCCAGTTGCTAATACGCTCAGTCCCTTGTCGCATGTTCCGAAGACTCTCATCAGGCGAGCGTTGCGCTTGTTCTCAGATCCGAGTAGAAAAGGGGCGTAATACCGCATTTGCCGCCGTTAGCCTTCGGCAGCAGCCGGCGTCGGAGTTGGGGACGAAATATTTTGGAAGGATCTCCAGCCAGCAAGTGTCTAAATGAACGCGTGAACAATATGGGCGAAGCGCCTGAGAGCGGAGCGGCCAACACTGACGAAGAATTGGTTCGGCTCGTGATCGCGGGCGAGCGTGATCTGTTCGCGCCGATTTACGAGCGGTACTACTGGCGGGTCTTCCGGATGGCTTATGGAATGACCGGCAATCACGGCAGCGCCGAGGACCTGACGCAGGAGATCTTCATGCGGGTGTATCAGAGACTGAAAGAATTTCGCGGCCAATCTGCTTTTTCGACCTGGCTCTATCGTGTGGCCGTCAATCACAGTCTCAACTATCGCCGCAAGCACCAGAGTGAGGCGCGCGAAGAATCAGCCGGCGAAGCGGATCCGCGGCCGGTCGCCGGCGAATCGACAACGGCTGAAGCCCGAGTCATTCGGGAGCAGATAACGGCGCAGGTTCATCGCGCGCTGCTCGCACTCAAACCGAAGCTCCGAATGATTGTCATCTTGAAAGACATTGAAGGTCTCAGCTACGAAGAGATCGCCCAGCGAACAAACTGTTCAACGGGCACGGTCGCTTCGCGACTCAATCGCTCGAGAAAACTGCTGGCCCGAAAGCTCGAGCATTTGAGGGGAGCGTATTAGTCATGGCACTCAAACGGATGAACCAAATAATGTCTGTCAGTTGCGCGCTCCGCTACAGGCGCCTGCTCTCGCCTTACGTCGATGGCGAACTCGACGCTCGAACCAGGGATCGCTTCGAACGCCATCTCGCTGCTTGCACCCAGTGCAGCGCGCTCCGCGAAAAGATGGCATTCGCTTCGCGGCTGGTTTCCAATATGCCGATGCCCGAGGAGGTTCCAGCCCCGGCGGGTTTCCGGAGCAGGCTATCGGTGGCCGGCCGCCCGCGCAGCAGAACCGCCAGACTGGTCTTGAGCCGGGTTGCTCCCGGCCTGCTTGTTGTCGCAACGGCCCTGGCAATCTGGCACTACACCGCCCTTTCGAATTCACCGTGGGAAGTCGTGCGCCTGGATGGGGCGCCCACCATCAGCGATCGTAGCTTTGCCGAAACGGCACGCCTTGGCAAGGGCGAGTGGCTGGAGACCGACTCCACTTCGCGAGCAAAAGTGAACGTCGCAAGAATAGGCCAGGTCGAAGTCGAGCCTAACTCCCGCGTTCAACTCGTTCAAACTCGTGCGACCGAGCACAGGCTCTCGCTTGCGCGAGGCCGGCTGCAGGCGACGATATGGGCGCCCCCACGACTGTTCTTCGTCAATACGCCTTCCGCGGAAGCGGTCGACCTCGGATGCGCCTACACTCTGGAAGTCGACGACGCAGGCAAGGGACTGCTGCATGTTACTTCAGGGTGGGTTGCGTTCGTTCTCAACGGCCGCGAGTCGAAAGTGCCTGCTGGAGCCAGTTGTGTGACGAGACCGGAAGTCGGTCCCGGTACCCCCTACTTCGAGGACGCTCCGGAATCGCTTCGGCAGGCCCTGACGAAACTGGACTTCGAACGAGGCGGTACTGAGGCGCTCGATCTCGTGCTCGCGGATGCGAGGACGCGTGACACGCTTACGCTCTATCACCTGCTCGCCCGCGTTCCGGACGCCGAGCGGGGCCGGGTATATGACCGGTTGGCGGAATACAACCAGCCACCTCAGGGCGTCACGCGAGAAGGAATACTGAGCCTCGATGGCGGGATGCTCGGGCTCTGGAGAGAAGCGCTCGAGCCGACCTGGTTGAAGGAGAGCATGCCGGCCATGCGTAGGGTATGGCGGTGGATCTGGAGTTAGATGATGAAGACAACTGGAGGCAAGTATGAACAAGAGTATCGTCATTTCAAAGATAGCAAGGACGGCATGTGTAGCCCTGGCTCTGCTCTTTCTAGGTTCTCAAATTGTTCGACCGGCAAAGACCAACCCGGCCGTTGATCAATCGCGAACGCTCCAATCACACGCCCAGATGAGCCCCGAGGTGGCGGCAGTCCTCAAGCGCGGGTGCGGTGACTGCCATTCCAATGAGACCGTCTGGCCGTGGTACAGCGACGTAGCCCCCGTCTCCTGGTTCGTGATCGACCACGTCAATCACGGACGGCGACATTTGAATTTTTCCGATTGGACTCGCTATGACCGCCGGGAAGCAGATGATCTGCTGGGCGACATTACCAAGACGGTGAGGGCAGGAGGAATGCCGCTGTCGTCTTACACCCTGCTTCATCCGGAGGCCAGGCTGACGCAAGCGGAGCGCAATATGATCATCGATTGGGCCCAAGCGGAACGAACTCGCCTGGCGGACGGACGCAGGTGAGACGAACGATTCGATTCGCGCACCTATGCGAGAGTCCGAAAGATGGAAGAAACCGAACAGCCCCGCCGTCTAAGGATCGACATCAATTTTGAAAAGGAGTACTCGCATGAACCTCAAGAAATCAATTCAGCTCGGATCGTATTTGTTGGCCGCAATCGCAACCCTGGCATCGGTGACCTTCGCTGGAGGCTTTCAGTTGGAAATTCAAGCGCCGACATCCAATGATGGCGAAATGAAGGGGGCCGTGCTGCTCATTCGCACTTACGGATGCCATCAGCCGTGGGATGCCGACGTCTCCGCAACCGCAGAAGGTGTAGTGAACGGCAAGCGTCAGTCGGTCAAGGTCGAACTGACCCGCACGAGCCAAGGCGTGTACGCGATCAAACAGCAGTGGCCGTCGAAGGGGGCGTGGGTCGTTGCGATCACAGGTCAGTATAACGGCATCACATCGAGCGCGCTTGTAGAAATGGGTCCAAACGGAACGGTTCGTATAACCAAAGAGAATCGCGTCTCCTCGAGGATCGTCCAACGGAAGATCACCACCGAGGAGGTAGAGTCCGCACTAAAGGGTCTGGTCAGCAAGGCGACTTAGAGAGGACCAACCGCCCACCAGGACACAACGACACCAAGCCGGTCTTGGTGTCGTTCGTGTCTTGGTGGTCACCTCTCTTACTTCAATGATTCAGCGGTTGTCTTTGGCTGTGCACCTTCTCCTGTTCGGGCTCCTTTGTGAGCCGAACGTAATCGAAGTCTCCATACGCATCGTAGTTTGCATGTGAGTCGCCAGTGATGCACAGGTACTGGATGACACCGTCAATCTGCGGGCCGAAGACATTAGTTGCTTCTGTGACGAAGTCAATCCCGTCGTCGTCGCTTCGTTCTACCGTGATGGTTCGGCCATTGCGTCTCACTCGCCACACGTACGAGTCGCTCTGGCTTGGCGGGGATTCTTTGCTGGCGCCGCTCACGTTCCGCAGGTTCAATTCGACTGCTGTGCCGCCGGGACAGCAGCCGTTCCAGTCTCCGCGAGACCTCAGAACGAAGGCGATCGCGATCGGCGCTATCCCTGCGGGTGTGCCGAAGGCGATGCTGAAGGTCAGACTGCGGCCGCCGCCGGATACCCCCATTGCGTAGGAGGACTTAGCCTCAAGCGTCCAGTGGTCCCCCCGGAACTTGCGAGCGAGCACCGTTGTGGCGTCGCCGGTGCCTGGCGATCGCCCGTCGACACGGTATCTGAGGTAGCCCGGATTCTCCGTGAGCGAGTAGTGGCCCCGACCCCTGGTCACCACCTTCCAAGCCGGGTCCAGGGTTTCTGACTCGAATTCGTCAACGAACTCCTCGCGTACCGCCTCCGACACGAAACGCGGGTCAAGCACTGAGAGCATCCAGCCGGCGGCTCCATATTGCGAAACGAACATCCGGCCGGTACGTGGATCCAGGACGATTCCTATTGGGCTGCTGATCGAGAACCGATCGGTCTCAACGCCGCTTGCTGCATCGATCGCCGCGATCTGATTCTCGGCGAGCAAGGCTACGTAGATTCGCCTGGCCACCAGGTCAGTGGCGACACCGCGTGAACCGAGTTGGTCACCCGCAGCGAGAGTGGCGAGTTGGCGATGAGTGCTCGCATCGAGCGCTATGGCCGCGTGTGTTGTCCCACTCAGACCTGCCGAGAGCGCGTACAATCGGCTGGCCTCCGGGTCCGCGGCAACGACCCACTTGGAAGGGAGGTCTTCAATTGCCGAGTTATCCGAGCCGTCGAACACCCTGGTCTTGGCTGGATCGCCTGTTGATGCGTACACGAGGTTTGTTGAAGGGTTGACGAGAACAAATCCCGCGCCACCATCCAGATCACAGCGTGCGACGACTGAGTTGGTCGCGCCGTCAATAACAAACATCTTATCGTTCCCGGCGAAACCGTCGCTCGAAACGTAGATTCGGTTGGTCTTAGGATTGACGGCGATATGGTGAGGAAAGCCCCCGAGAGGAATCTGTTGCTGGCTGAATGTAACCGGGTCAATAGCTATTAGGTACCCGTCGGCCTTGGCGGTTGCATAGAGCTTGTTAGTCGCGGGGTTGAATTCAGCGGTGCCGACGTAGAAGGGGAACGGCAGAGTCTTGATTATGGAGAGCGAGTCCAGGTCTATGACGACGAGGGTGCTGGGGTCATAGACCTGGCGCAATCCGCGTCGAGCGGCGCGCCTGCTTTCGGCGTCTGTCCCAAGCGGCCGAAGCCGTCGTGTGAACAGGTACAACCTTCGCCCGGTGGCATCGACAGCGGGACTCGAAAAGTCCACACGGGAGGGAAAAGTGAATGTAGCCGTGAACAGCCCGTCAGGCGAGGGCGCAGCCTTGGTTATTAGCATCTCGCGCGGCCTCGCGCTGGCGAGCGCAGCGAGCTTCGTCCTGGCCCGCTGAGCAAGGTCCATTTGGTCGGGGTAGAGGCTGATAAGCTTTGCGTAGGCTCGCTGGGCGTCGGCCTTGTGTCCCAGTCGTGCGTGTAGATCCCCGATGCGATACTGGGCTTTGGCGGCACGCGGGCGGTCGTCCTTTGCAATCGAGATGAACTGAGAGTAGAGCCGAATGGCTTCCGCGAGGTTCTGATTGCTCGCATCGAGCATGCGAGCGCGTTCGTAGAGATCGTGCGGCGATTGTTGAGCGGAGGCAGCGAATACGAAGGATAGCAAAGCCATCGTAGCACTTGTCATCGCTGCGACCCTGAATCGACGTGCCACTGGAACCCCTCGTATGAAGTTCTTAGTCGGTGTCTGGCGCTTCAGGCAGTCTATACGACCGAGTTCCTTCGCAACAAGACCGCAATTCGGACTCGCTACGCAACAAACCGCGAGAATCGTCGAACAGTCGAACCCCCAAGGCTTAGTCGCGCAACCCTGATTCACGTGAGGCCAACCGCGCTACTTGGGAGAGATAAGAGACATCTCG
>JBGPFL010000104.1:0-9769 GCA_041483295.1 Blastocatellia bacterium
CAATGCGGAGTCCCGTCGGGGTTCAGGCCGGCGGTCCCAACCAGGAAGCGCGCGACCTCTTCAATTGGCCGCTGGGTGGCTGAGAGACCGATTCGAACGAGAGGCTCTTCGACCAGGGCTTGGAGGCGCTCGATGGAGAGAGCAAGGTGCGAGCCGCGTTTGTCGGCCACCAGCGCATGAATCTCATCGACGATCAGGGTACGGGCGGTCTTGAGCATGCGACGCCCGCCTTCGCTGGTGAGAAGGATATAGAGCGATTCGGGCGTGGTTACGATGATGTGGGGCGGCCGCTTGAGCATAGCGGTGCGTTCAGCCTGCGGAGTGTCGCCGGTGCGCACAAGCGTTCGGATGTTGGCCTCGCCCAGAAGCATCGACTGCAGCTCGAGATGGATTCCTTCGAGCGGAATCTGCAGGTTGCGTTGAATATCATTGCTCAAGGCTTTGAGAGGCGAGACGTAGACGACCTGCGTTGTATCTTCGAGAGTTCCTGCGAGGCGTTGTTTAACGAGATCGTCGATGGCGCTGAGAAATGCTGCCAGGGTCTTGCCCGAGCCGGTCGGGGCGGCGATGAGCGTGTGCTGCCGGGCTTTGATGGCAGGCCAGGCCAGCTCTTGAGGCCTCGTCGGGGCAGGGAAGTTCTTGCTGAACCAGTTGGCGACGGCCGGGTGAAAAAGATCGAGATTCATAAGGTCTGACATTTTAACACACAGGGAGCGGACACACTGTGCGGCCGGTTGACATTATCTCTCCCTTGCAGTCTCCTAGTTCTATGCAGTCATCGAAGCCCATTGCGATTCGCGGCCGCGGGGCGACGGAGAACCCGCCCAACCGGTTCGAGAAGCTCGCTTATCTTCCCGATCCGGATCTGATAGATCCTCTCGACGAGAGCGAGCCGGCAATCAAGACCCAGTTTCTCAAGGACTCATCGAGGACCATTATCGCGTACAATGACAGTCCTGATGTCGGCTTCGACGCCAGCGTCAACCCGTATCGCGGCTGCGAGCACGGGTGCATCTACTGCTACGCACGGCCGACGCACGAGTTCCTGGGATTTTCGGCCGGGCTCGATTTTGAGACAAAGATCCTGGTCAAGGAGGACGCACCCGAATTGCTGCGCAAGGAGCTCGCGTCGCCGAAGTGGAAGCCTCAGGTCGTCGCGATGAGCGGTGTCACCGATCCTTATCAACCAATCGAGCGGAGGCTCCAGCTCACGCGGCGATGCCTTGAAGTTTTCGCCGAGTTTCGCAATCCGGTTGCGATAGTGACCAAGAACCAGCTTGTCACGCGGGATGCCGACATATTGAGTGAGCTTGCCGAGCACAAGGCCGCCGGAGTTTGTGTCTCGGTGACGACGCTGGATGCTGATCTGGCCCGAGTGATGGAGCCGCGAACGTCGAAGCCGGCCGACCGGCTCGAGGCTATAGAGACCTTATCGAAGGCCGGAGTGCCTACGGGCGTTATGGTCGGGCCGGTGATTCCAGGGCTTACGGATCACGAGATCATGTCGATAGTCTCCGCGGCTGCCGATGCGGGGGCGCGTTTCGCCGGTTACATCGTGATGCGATTGCCGTATGCGGTGAAAGAACTATTCGTGACCTGGTTGGAAGAACATTACCCGGCCCGAAAGAAGAAAGTGCTGAGCCATATTCTGGACATCCGAGGCGGCAAGCTCAACGACCCGAGATTCAAGTCGCGGATGAGGGGAGAGGGAATCTTTGCCGAACAGATCAGATCGATGTTCACATTGGCTTGTCGCAAGTCCGGAATCGAGGGGCGGAGTCCGGGGCTGTCTGCGGCAGCATTCCGGCGGCCTCCGGATGCGGCGAGTCCTCAACTCAGCCTGTTCGATGAATGATAGTGTTTCCCCTCATCCTATTGACCGGAGGAATGAAGATGGATACGGTTATTCCAATGACTGAAACGGCCGAAAAAATCAAATCGGAGCTAATGCAGCTTTCCGCTGCGGACCGAGCCAACCTGGCCCATCTACTGATACTGTCGCTCGACAATACGGTTGATGAGGACGCAGAAGCGGCGTGGGATGCCGAGCTGGAAAGAAGACTCAGAAGAGTAGAGGAAGGAAAGTCCCTGGGCAGACCCGCTTTCGAGGCGCTCGATGAGATCAGAGAAAAGTACAAATGAAGCCTCTGATTATTCACGAGGAGGCTTTGTCTGAATTGGATGACGCCATTGATTACTACGAGAAGGAATCTCCCGGGCTGGGTTTGGATTTGGAAGCAAGTGTGAGGGAAGGTTTGGCGAATATACAGAGGAATCCGGGGTTGTATCCGAGACACAAGAAAACCAGCATTCAAAGGTGTGTGGTTCGGCGGTTTCCATACGTTATCTTCTACGCTGACTTCGATGATCACATCTCGATTATTGCTATCTCTCACACCAAGCGCAGACCCGATTACTGGAGACGCAGAACTCGGCCCTAGCAAGCCGGGGTGCTCTCTCGGTATAACTCAATAACCCAACCACGAAATCATAGGGAGGAACAACGCATGCCAGAAATAACTCACTACGCACCCGGAATGTTTTGCTGGTTCGAACTCGGAACCTCCGATGCGGAGGCCGCCAAGAAGTTTTACGGCGAACTGTTCGGATGGACCGCGAACGATATGCCGGCGGGACCGGACATGATCTACACCATGCTCCAGCGCGACGAGAAGGATGTCGGCGCGCTATATCAACTAACCGAGGAACATAAGTCTAAAGGGGTGCCTCCGCACTGGCTCCCCTACATCTGTGTGGCGAGCGCGGACGAGAGTGCCGCCAAAGCTACAGAGCTCGGCGGGACGGTGGCGATGGGGCCGATCGATGTTTTCGATGCCGGCCGTATGGCAGTCGTCGCGGATCCCACCGGGGCGGTATTTGCGATTTGGCAGCCGGCCTCGAGCATTGGCGCCAAACTGAGGGATGAGCCTTATACTCTCTGCTGGAATGAGCTGTGGACCAGCGACACGACTAAGGCCGTCGAGTTCTACACTAAGCTCTTCGGGTGGGCGACCAAGCTCGGCGACATGGGGCCGATGGTTTATACCGAACTCATGAACGACGGCAAACCTATCGGGGGCATGCTGCCGATAACGCCTGAGATGGGAGAGGTTCCACCTCACTGGTTGGGATACATCCGGGTCGAGGACTGTGATGTCACGGCAGACAAGGCGAAGACTTTGGGAGCCGATATCAAGTTGCCGCCTACGGACATTCCGAATGTGGGCCGGTTTGCGGTCATTCAGGATCCGCAGGGAGCGACGTTCGCGATCATCAAGCTTACACAGCCAGCCTGATGCTGAACCGGAGGCGCGTTTAGGCCTGCTAGCGCGCTTCCAGCCATCTCATTGTTGCGAGAGGAGAGTCGCGAGATGTGGGGCTTTAGATTTCTTGACGGACTCGTGCAGGACTTACGATACGGCGCGCGAACATTCCGGAAGAACCCTGGCTTCACCTCGGTGGCAGCATTGACCCTGGCGCTTGGGATTGGCGTGAATGCGGCGGTCTTCACCATCTTGAATGCGATTGCCTTCGCGCCCCTGCCGGTCAAAGACCCGGACCGTGTCGTGAGGGTTTACCGAAAAGAGCTGGAAAAGTCTTCGCGTGAGCTGGTGAGCAGTGCAGCCAGTGCGGCAGTACCCAGTGCGTTCTCTTACCCCGAATACACCGGCCATCGGGACAACACGCGGGCCTTCGCGGGTCTAACAGCTTACGCCGGCGCATCTGTGACCCTGGGCGGCGCTCAGCCAGAGGAGATTCGAGGGCTGCTCGTCACAGAGAACTATTTTTCAGTGCTTGGAGCAGAGATGGCTTTGGGCCGTACCTTTGCGCCGGAAGAGTGTCAGACGCCGGGTGGGTCTCCGGTCGTCGTCTTGAACCACGGGTTCTGGCAACGGCGTTTCGGCTCCGACCCGAGTCTTGTGGGGAAGACCCTGATGTTGAATCGTCATCCTTTTACCGTGATCGGGATCACGGCCCCCGATTTCAAAGGCATAGAATGGCTTACTCCCGATATGTGGGCGCCGCTCGCGATGCAGGCTCAGCTAAGACCAGGCCACGAGTTGCTTTCCCAGCAGAACTTGAGCTGGCTTGGAGTCTTTGGTCGTTTGAAACCGGGCGTCTCGCCGACTCAGGCACAGGCAGAGTTGACGCTGTTCGCCGGTCAGCTCGATCTCGAATATCCAGGTCGGAAGACGCAGGTCATCGTGACTCCCGGCAGCGCCATTGGTGACCCTCTGGCCGGGAGGCAGCTGATGAGCGTCGCGGCGCTGGTAATGGCTGCAGTCGGCCTGGTGCTACTGATCGCCTGCGCGAATGTCGCCAATCTGTCGCTTGCCCGCGCTGCCACGCGACAGAAAGAGATTGCGGTCCGCCTGGCGCTCGGAGCAAGCCGGCTGCGTCTCGTCCGACAATTGCTGACCGAAAGCCTGTTGATTGCAATCATGGGCGGAGCAAGCGTCCTGCTGTCACTTTATCTGGTGATTACGACGAGCCGCCTGGATCAACGCCTGGGCAATGTCAAGATTGGTCTCGATATTCGTGTCATCAGCTACACCTTGCTGGCCTCCGTATTAGCGGGCTTGATCTTCGGTTTGGCGCCGGCGTTGCAGGCTACCAGACCCAATCTCACCTCGGCCCTCAAAGATGAAAGCGGCGCGTTTGGCCAGCGGCTGAGTCGCTCGCGGCTGCGCGACTTGATGATCGTCGTCCAGGTTTCGGTCTGTCTCATGCTGCTCATCACCGCCGGCCTGCTGGTCAGAGGTTTGCAGAGTTCGCAAACGCTCGACCCTGGCTTCGAGATGCAGCAGACGCTAGTCACCTCATTGGAGTTGAGCAAGCAGGGCTACGACCAGAACCAGGTTGCTGTCTTCAACCGTGAGCTTTGCGAACGGCTTGAAGGTATGCCCGCTGTGAAATCCGTTAGCCTGACTTCGGCATTGCCGTTTTTCGACTACAATAACGCGACGATCCTTCCAGAGGGCAGCGAACAAGAAGTAGTCGTGAACTCCACTGCCGTGTCGCCAAAGTATTTCGAGACTATGGGCATCCCGCTGGTGCAGGGACGCACTTTCACCGACCAGGAGGTCAAAGACCAGGTGCCGGTCGCGCTTATCAATGAAGCGATGGCGCTGCGTTGCTGGCCGGGCGAACAACCTCTCGGGAAGCAATTCAAGAGCATTACCGGAGCCACTTATTATCAAGTCATTGGGGTAGTCAAGAGTGTTCGAAGTCTCCGGTTGGCGCAGGTGGATGGTCCCTACTTCTATCAGCCGATCAATCCCACGAATCAATCAGACCTGAAACTCTTGCTGCGCACAGTAATAGACCCGGGTTTGCTCAGCAGTCCGGTACGGGAAGCAGTGATGCAGCTTGACCCGCAGGTGCGGGTTTCCACCAGGACGCTCGCAGAAGGGCTGGAACGCCAACTTTTTCCGGCACGCGCGGTTGTTGTGTTGGCCGGGACAGTGGGACTGTTGGCGTTGTTGCTGGCCTCGGTCGGGCTATATGGCGTGATGTCGTACGAAGTGAACCAAAGGACACGCGAAATCGGCATTCGCATGGCGCTCGGAGCGCAGAAAGGTGATGTCCTCGGCTTGGTGATCCGGCAAGGGATGCGTGTTGTGATCGTCGGCGTCGCACTTGGGCTGGCGGGTGCCGCGGGACTCTCGCGGGTCATCGCCGGCTTGCTGTTTGGGATAAGCCCGCTGGATCCCCTGGCCTTTGTCGGCGTCTCGTTGTTCCTGGCCTCTGTGGCACTCCTGGCATGCTGGCTGCCGGCGAGGCGGGCGGCGAAAGTGGATCCAATAATCGCGCTCAAACACGAGTAGCTCAGTGTGGTGAAGTTTATTGCGCGTCCATAGCCATGAACAGGTTATTCAACGACTCCGCAAGCGTGGGATGAGCGAAGATAGCATCTTTCAGCACTGTATAAGGCAGTTGCCCCATAATCGCGATCTCCAACATGGACATCAACTCGCCGCCCTCGATTCCCAATACCGCGCAGCCCAGTATCTGATGAGTGTCCGCGTCAACCACTGTCTTAATAAATCCACGAGTCTCGCCGACTTCGATCGCGCGCGCGACGTGAGTCATAGGCAATGTGGCAACACGAATGTTGCGGCTCTGGGCGCGCGCATCGGTTTCACTCAAGCCTACCCGGCCCAATTGAGGATCGATAAACACCGTGTAAGGCACAAGGCGCTTACTGACCGTTGCATTGCCTCCCTCGAGCAGGTTGGTTCGAATGATTCGAAAGTCATCATACGAAATGTGCGTGAAGGTAGCCCCGCCCTTAACGTCGCCCAGCGCATAGACGCCAGGCGTGCTGGTCTCCAGCCGTTCATTCACCTGAATGAACCCATGGCTGTCAGTCCTTACTCCAGCGGCGGCTAGATTGAGTTGTTCGGTGTTTGGCGCCCTGCCGACCGCAGCGAGCAGGTGTGAGCCTGTCAGGGTCTGCTCCCCGTCTGAAGTCCGCACCATCAGATTGACGCTACTGCCGGCCTGCTCGACGCGTAGCGCGTCTGTGTTGAGCAGCACTGTAACTCCGTCCTCCTCGACGATCCCGGCGACCGCATCGGCGACGTCCGGGTCTTCGCGGTTCAGCAGACGATTGCCCCGCTGAATGACCGTCACTCGGCTGCCGAAGCGGCGGAACATCTGGCCGAATTCCAACCCGATGTAGCCGCCTCCGAGAACCAACAGATGCTCGGGCAAAACGTCCAACTCCATGATCGAGGTCGAATCCAGAAACGGCACGGTGTTGAGTCCTGGAATAGGAGGCTGAGATGGGCGCCCGCCGGTGTTGATGAAAATCTTGCCGGCAGCGAGCAGGCGGGCGCCTCCCTCGTTCAATCGCACCTCGATCGAGTTCGATCCGGTGAAGCTCGCTTCACCCTTCAAGAGATCCAGTCCTGCTGTCTTCTCCAGCGAACTGAGGCTGCCGTTGCGAAAGCTCTCGACGATCTGTTGCTTGCGCCGGCGGACCTCAGCCAGGTTGACCGTGACCGGCCCGGTATGGACGCCGTAGTCGGCTGAGCGCCTGGAGAGGTATGCCAATCTGGCGCTTGCGACCATGGTCTTTGTGGGGGTGCAGCCAACGTTGATGCATGTGCCGCCGATGTGTCCACGTTCGATGAGAGCGGTCTTCCATCCCGCTTTGGCAAGGGCGATCGAGAGAGGCTTGCCTCCCTGACCTGACCCGATCACTATAGCGTCATATTGTTCTGTCATGGGAACCCTCATCGCTGTAGCCTCGAAGATGCACAAAAGCGAAACAACTTCAGGACGCGGCCACTCTCAATCAAGATCGAAGTCGGGCCTGATGTGCATTACGATCTCGCCGCCTGTGGTGGCTCTCACTTGACTACCAGCGAATGCGGCCCGTGGTCTACAACTCGACCGATGATTGCGGCTTGGCCATAGCTCTCTCGCAATCGCTCGAGCAACGCGCCGGCGCGCTCATCCGGAGCCGCTATCAAGATTCCTCCCGCCGTCTGCGGGTCGTAAAGGAGGCTGCTCATATCTTTGCTGACTGCGGCTGCGATCTCGATGTCATCCCCGACGTACTCGCGGTTTGTTCTGTCGCCGCTGGTCAGCAGGCCGGCGCCTGCCAGCTCGAGCGCGCCCGGCAGTATCGGGACCTGCGAGGAGTCAATCTCGATAGTGACCTTGCTGACCCTGGCCAACTCCCATGCGTGGCCGAGAAGCGAAAAGCCGGTGACGTCCGTCGCCCCGTTGACGCCGAACTCGCGCATGGCGGCCGCGGCGTCTCGTCCTGGCGTGAGCATCGTCGCTATAGAAGCAGATACTACCTCGGGCGGCGCCTTGGCGAACTTGATTCCGGTCGAGATTACTCCTGTGCCGATAGGCTTGGTCAAGATGACGACGTCGCCTGCTCGCGCGCCCGTGTTGGTGGCGACCTTGTTTGGGTCTATCACGCCGGTAACCGAATAGCCGAACATGATCTGCTCGTTGTCGACAGAATGGCCTCCCAGCAATACAACCGCGTTCTGGATCAGCACCTCTAGGCCGCCGCGCATGATCTCACCCAATATCGCAAAGTCGACGCCCTTCTTCGGGAAACAGGTTATCGCCATCGCCGTGATCGGCGTTCCGCCCATTGCCCAGACATCATTGATCGAGTTGAGCGCTGCGATGCGGCCATAATCGAATGGGTCATCGACGATTGGGGTGAAAAAGTCGAGCGTCTGCACGATTGCGAGGTCGTCGCGAAGACGGTATACCCCTGCATCGTCAGCCGTGTCGAAGCCGACAATGAGATTTGGATCGTAAGGTTGTTTTGGCAAGCCGCTCAGGACCTGAGCCAGTGCGCTAGGCGCAAGCTTGGCCGCTCAACCGGAGCAGGATACCATTTCGGTCAATCGCATCTCGATCAGTCTCCGTCTATGAGAATTGCTCAGTAGTACGCCACGGCGGAAGAAGGCTCGGGCGTCGGCCTGGAGCACTTACTTGCAGCCTGTGTGGTAAAGTCTGAGCAAAAAAAGAATCGCACATTCTTGAGCTGTTTGCTAACTCTGCCCGAACGACGCCAATAATCACGAAGCTATTCTCGTGATCCTTCGTGCCGGCGTGGCATGGGTTCGGCAGGGAACTACGGCTTGCCCTCGCCGAGAGCAGAGATGATCTCGAATTCTTTCTGGCTGGCGGGCTGAACGGAAAGGCGATTGCCCCGCCTGAGCAAGGGCATCTCCTGGAGCCCTTTGTGATTTTTCATCTCCTCGAGGCTGACGGGCCGGCGGAACTTCTTCTTGAACTTTATCCGAACGCAGTACCAGATGGGATTGCCCGGAGTGGCCTTTGGGTCGAAATACTTGCTCTTCGGATCCAGCGCAGACACGTCGGGCTCGGCCGCCACGCTGACCTCAGCGATCCCGACCGCCGCCGCCGGATCAGTGCTTGAGTGGTAGAACAGGACCTGATCGCCGGCCTTCATCTCGTTCATCATGAAGTTGCGCGCCTGATAGTTGCGTACCCCGTCCCACAGCGTGGACTTCTGGGCCTTCAAATCGTCGATCGAGAATGACGAAGGCTCCGACTTCATCAGCCAGTATTTCACTCTGCTCCTCCTTCAGAAGAGAGGTCTTTATATTACCCTCCTGCGTTGAGTGTCAAATCTTCGAAGTAGCCAGGCCTGGGTCAGAGGCCTGCGATGAACTGACTACGATGGGTGCCCCGGGTCAGCTCTTCCGTGGGTTCTTGAGACCGGTGGAGAGTTTGTTCTGCGCTTCTCGCGTCACGCGTGCCGCCAGAACCTCCTTGTGTGTTTCAAGAAACTCGCCCACCGATTTCGGATCTCGTTTTGCCAGTTCGCGCAGCGCCCAGGAGAGGGCTTTAACTACCATGTCGTCGCGATCGTTGGCTAGCCTGCGGCAGACGTCGAGCGTGCGTGAGGAGTCACCAGTGCCGCCGCGCGCCTTGTTGTTGAGGGGGACGGTGCTGACCAGGGCCGCGCGCCGCCACCAGCGATCCTGAGAGCGAGCCCATCGGTGAATGAGCGAGTCCGGCACCTGACGTTCGCGCCAGGCCGGGCCGGAGAGATAACTGGCGAATGTATCGACGGCCACCCAGCTATCGAGGTCGCGGCCGAGCTGCTCGAGTTCCCTCGCGCCGAGGCTCTGAAGCGCCGGGCGGTGATGGCAGACGAGTTCGTAGGCGATAATGCGAAATTCGATGGTTCGCCTGTCGAGGAGCAGGAGTGCGAGGTCGAGCACCTGCTTTGCCGGCGCCTTGGCGATTCGCTTTGAGA
>JBGPFL010000105.1:0-9756 GCA_041483295.1 Blastocatellia bacterium
CTCCATCGATGTCCAATGAGCCAACGAGCGATTCGTTTTCGATACGCAGCTTGAAAGCGGCGTGCGACAGAATGAATGGAAGCGGCGCCGCTTCGGATGGCTTGGGCTTGCGGGCGGCGAGTTCGACCAGCCGATTAAATTCTGTCAGAGTGAGCGTGACCGAGCCAGGAGGCCCCTGGGTGAGTGTCGTCCTTTGAGGCGGCAAACTCCTCTGTTGGCCATAAGCCACGGTCGCCGAAAGTAGTAATGCAATCAGAGATCTCTTCATCGGTCACCTCGCTTTTTGTCGCGCTGGAAATCAATCTCCACCGACGGTGTCTGGTTTTCACTGGTCAACTCCGACATCAGGAAGATCGAAGGACCCAGATGAGGGAAGGCTATGCGTATGGGCAGATTGCGTGTCGGCCTGGATCCGCGGCCGGATTGCTGAAGATGTGACACGAGTTCCTGAGCCGTGTCAGCCATGGCCTTCTTCTCGTTTGAGATTGTGGCTTCTGCCTGGATGGGGGCGTTGGCGGGAGCGCGCGAGGCCGGTCTAAAGGCTGCCGATTTCGGCGCCTCGTATGCCGCGACCCTGAAGCTTCCCGGCACCGGCGTCAATCGAAAGAGCGGGGAGTGGTGAAGCTGCAAACCGGATTTCGAGATGGGCAGATCCAGCGTCAACAACGAAAGCTTCGCCCGGCCTTTCTCACCCCACGACTGGATTCGATCCAGATACACCACCTCTACTGCGAACGCCGGCGCCTCTTCTCCGGTTCTTGTCGTCTTCTCCAGCGGGAGCAATAGAGAGCCGTCCGGTGCGCGCCCCGGTCTGATTGGCCGGCCGGCTACCGAAGCACTCCACAGGACCGCGGTCGCGGGCAGATTGAGCTTTAGAAAGCTCCGCTGATTGTTGCGAACCGCGAAGCGGGACTGAACCAGCATTTTGCCTTCTTCGGTAATCAGCGCGCTGTATTGAGCCTCTTCGATATTGGCCGTGAGTACGGCCTGGGTAGCGTAGCGTGCGACGCGAAGCGAGAGCGACCGTTGAGACTGCCCTTCCGCCGGCCGCAACCGAAACGCGATAAGCGAGGGCGATTGCCGGCTCGATATTAATTGACCCAGGTCAGCGGCTTCGGTCTCTTCGAGGCCGGTTGCCTGCCGCTCTTTGATCTCCCCGGCTCCGAGCACCTCGACAGCCACTCCGCCGGTCTCGCGTTCCGCGGACGAAAGGCGAATGAGGGGAATCGCGATCTGCCCGTCTCGCGGCAGTCTCACCTCACCGCTCACAGTAAAGCGAGTTGTTTTCTCGACAGGGTCAATGAAGGTGACACTGAGCTCCAGCGCTGAGGCCTCCCAGTCGGCGACCATCGCTCCCGAGACTTGATTGACGGTGAACTGCTCGGGCAGCTTGAGGCGGACTTCTTTGGCCAGACCCTGCAGGACCTCGATTTGAACCTCCGCATTGATCTGGGTGGTGTCCTCTCCGAGTCCTACCAGTTGAGTTAAGGCGCCGCGCAGTCTGAGTGCTTGCGTGGCTCGCTGATCCTCTACCTTGCGTTTCCAGGCAAAGGTCAAGGATTCGTTGCCTCGTCCGTTTGCAACCCAGCGGCTTCCACCCGGGGTCTCGGACTTCTCGATCAGAAGCCCGCCGGTGATACGAACATCGACACCGCGTTCGAACTTGCCCGGCAGAGCTACCTCCGCGCGAGAGACCACCGACGTGCTGACAGGAAGCTGCAATATCTCTGTTCCTGCTACCGATGAAACCGGGAAGACGATTGTCAGAGTCAGCACGGATCGTCCAGTGTGAGACAACAGCAGGTAGCTTGCGCCGGGCCCCTTTTCTGATGGCTGGGCGACGAGTGAGACGGGGCGGCCGTCGAGGCGCGCTTCCTTAACCATCAAACCGCGAGGTATCGCCACGCGGACCCAGCCATCCTTTATTACATCTATTGTGAGCCGAGCCTCTCCTGATGCCAGCTCGCCCTCGACCTTGAGATCGTAATCGACGCGAGTGAGGGTTGCTTCGACTGGAGGTGCCTCGGGCTCTCGTTCGGCCGGGAACGCGGCCAGCCGCAGCGCACGGTAATCATCGACCGGGAGTACCACCCAACCTTCTGTACTGGCCGGGTCCTGAGCCGCACAAATCAGGGCGCTCAGAATGATAAAAGCTGCTATACAACTCGACCTTGACCCGACGTGCAATCGCGTCGAAAGGGAGCCGAGTATGCCACGTGTTCTCATAAGCGTTCCTTTCTTAATTTCTTCCTTAGGTGAGGTAGTCGCATTGCTTTCGAGGCTGGGAGCTTCATCAGGCGTGGTGATCGTCTCGAACTCGGAAGATCCCACACGCCGCGGGGGATGTGTTCAAGTATAGCCTACATATGTCCTCAGCGAGCATATTCCGATACCAACCTTGGGTTGGAGTGATCCAAGAGCGGGCCTTTGGGCTGCGCTTGAAAGAACCCCATCGATTGGTATTCGGACTCTGGACACACCTCACTTGAGCCGGGCCCTGGCAAAGGGCCATAGCGCTGGTTGATGTGTACCAGGAATCCGCTTCGAGTGCCCACGCTCCGATGCACTTACTTTGGCTTGAACAACCTCGACGTGCTTGCGAATTTTTGAGTCAATCCCGAACCGCCGCATGGTGGCGGTCTACTAGAAAGAATGGGGCTGGCCAGATCCCTTGCGCGTATCCTGGAAAATGAGCTCGTGATCAGGAAAGGAAGGGGTCGGCATGTAAGGGCTCCGGCCCATACAGGGGATCTCACAGCCGGCCTGAGTAACCTACAGATCTTCGGGCTTCAAGCCTGTCGTCTTTGCAATGCGCGCTAACATCCGAGGACCGATCTCGTCGTTATCGTGAAACGCGAATACTACGTCTGTCCACCCGGTCCGAGCGAGCGTTCGATTTGACCCTGATTGACGTTTGATAGTCCAGCCGATCCGAAGGAGGGCTGCAAGCACCCGCTTGGCTCTGGTCGCTTGCCATTGACTCATGCTGCGGCAAAGGAGACGCTCACCAGGTCGGAGGCTATTTCGCCGTGCTCAAGTCGTTCTGCAATTACACGCAAAGCTAGTGCCTGTACCTTGGCTCTAGCTGCCTCAGCTGTCTGACAGTATGCTAAGACACCAGGTAGTTCTAGCACTTCCGCAATCCAGCGACCATCGTTCTCTTGTTCGGTCTCAACGATGAAATTCATCAGACACTCCGGTCAATGAAAAACCTGCGACTGATTGTATCATGAATGAGAATAGCCTTCCGGCACTTCTCGCGAGCGTCTAGCGTTCGAGTTAAGCGGGGCCGAGGCGAGCACTCAAAGAAACCATTCGAGACTGCTGCATCGGCCCTCGCTGCGGGTACTCTTTGACGATCTCTGTTGCGACGGGATGCTTCATCGGTTCACCCTGTCTTTTGCCACCGAACGCTCAGCATCACCGTGCCGCGTAGTTTGCGGCTACGGTGCAGGCGGCGAGTTCGGCAGCGCTCTTGTCCACCGAGCGTGACATCGCCTCCGCCGTCGGCTCGCGGCATCGACGCCGCCCACTCTATTGCCGCTCCCGCGCGTCGAGGAATATCACCCATTCCTTCACGTCGGCGACGACCAGCACGTCGTGCTCCGTCCAGGGGTCTGTCCGGAACATCTCGTGCACCCTCGCGGCGTTGTCAGCCGTTACGATGACCATCGAGCCGGTCCTATCCGCGAACGGTCCGCCCAAGATGACCACCCCTGCCTCGAACAGTGAATCCATGAAACGCGCGTGTTCGTCCCAGAATGGCTGCTCGCGAACCGTCTTGTCTGGATTCCAGAGCGTGCCCGGACGAAGAAACGTGGCGTAATAGGTCGTCATCGGGTCTCTCACACTTTCGTCTTCAAGCCGGCGGTTGTCGGGGAAGCGGCCGAACGCTGATCGTCAGCGGGCGAGCGCGACACGACCAAACTCAGATGTACGTTGGCGATTCATAAGAAACCGACTTCGCTCGCTCGGGTGGATCGCCGAGTTCGGTTGCGTGCTAGGTCGAGGCGAATGGGTTGAGAATACGAAGCCCCGCGATCCAGTCGAAGTCATCTACGTTGCGCGTAACGAGTGTAAGATCGTTAGGAATGGCTGTCGCACCAATGAGCGCATCGCCGAGAGTCATCTTCCGCTGCTGACGCAGCCTTACTGCTTGCTGATTACAAAGTCCGATACCGCTAGGATCTTCGACACGCTAAAGAATTCATCGAAGTGCTTGCGCTCAGCCTCAGAGAGCCGATGGTATCCTAAGACCTCGACCACGCTAATCGCGGAAACCGCCGGGGCTTCCGTCGCAATCAAGGCCCGGAGATCTGAGTGATCCGGCTGGGCGGCGTAGATGATGATGTTGCTGTCGAGGAGCATTACTATCGGCGCCCAGGGAGGTCGCGATCCTCGCGCTGTTTGCGCTGCCACTGCAAGGGATCACTGATGGAGGGAACGCCGCCGCTTAAAGCGAGCCTCTGCAATGGCTCTGCCATGCGTGGGCCTCGCGTGCCGTCCGCGACGGCGGGCTGATTAAGAATGGTTACGAACACGGTCAGTGATGCTTGGCCTCGAATCTGTTCGGGCACGTCTTCTTCCCACTCGATTCGATCACCTCGAAGAATCGCCTTATATGTCTGCATTATCCGTTACCTCACGCACGCATGCTCCCATTAGGCTCGGCGGATGGCAAGGTCAGCGGAGCGACTCGGGCAAGCAACCGAACGCCGCGATCACCTGGCGCGCGCGATACGGACGAACTCGGAACACCTGTAAGAGGGAGGGAGCAGGCTTGAAATGTTGACATTCGACGGACGTCGCAAACCCAAATGTCAATATTTCAAGCCTGACCCCTGCCCCCCCTCTGAACGGCTGGCTGCTCCAACGGTTTGTTAGGCCGCGCAGACCGTGAGTAGGCGACAACGACGTGATACTACTGACCTTTCGGCAGGCTGACGATAGGGCCGGTTCCGCCGTCGAAGCACGCTGGCGATGGAGGTGCGCCTATCTCGCTTGCCCAGTAGACATTCGTAGGGTTTAGAGTCAGTCCGCCACAGCTTCTGGCCGCCATGGTAGTGCGAGAAAAGTCCGAGAGTCGGAAGCGCACGATCTCGCCACTGCTGAATTCCCTCAGAAACAAGTATGTACCGTCGTTTACGAGATCGACTGGGCTAACGAGGCTGGCGGCCCTCGTCGTAAGAGTTCCCCCAGTTGTAGGCACGCTCCGCACGACAGAGCCAGAAGTGAGAATCTGGGATATGTAGATACTCCCACCGACGACCAGCATCTCATCGGAGCACCCATTGCTGGTGACCAAGCCGCTCGCGACTAACCGTGGAGATCCGCCAGTGACCGATTGTGCCATGATCGTGCCGCTGGAACAATCCTCGTAGAAGACCTCGGTGTTCGCCACGGTAAAGCTTCCGGCAGTGGAGACCTGGGCGACGTTCGTTACGATGCCGCCAGCGTTGGCGACTCGCTGCACCCACCACGTGCCGTCTGTGTGCGAGGCCTTGAAGTAAACATCGGACTGATCGAGCTAATAGTGCCCTCCGGGTCCGGCGGTCACCCCGGTGACCACGGTTTCGGCCGCACCACCGTTTACGGGGAGTCGCTTGATGGTGTATGGGTAAACACTGAAGCCCCCTGAGCTCCAGTAGATGTAGTTGCCGTCGCTTCGCAGTTGCGCTGGCAGAGCGCCCAAGCCGGGTGAGAAGGGGCCAAGGGGCTCCGAGGTCGCGCCGGTGGCCATCGAGAACTGGAATAGGCGTGCGACAACGTTGCTGGTCCCGCCAACACCAACGAGCATGATGAGGTCAGTTCCCACCACGGCTAGACTTATGGGATTGCAAGCACATCCGATGGAGACTACAAACTCCGGTGCTGGGGGTGGTATTAGCCCCCTCAGATCGCTGACGATCTGTGCAAAGAGCGGGTCACTTGGCAATCCCGCGCCGCCATCCCCGGCCTTCATTTCGGTGTGATCGTAGTTGGTAAAGAGAGGATGGACAGTCGTGGCAAAACTGGGCAGCGCGGAGCTTATCTGCACGAGGCCGTCACTGGGAGCGGCGAACTTGCCAGCTAGGAAGGCGCAATTCAGTGCATAGACCTTCGGGATCACGCCAGACCCGCTCGTTCCCGGGCACGGTGCCAGCGGGTTGCGAGCGTTGGGGGTGAGGTAACCAGCGTAGGCGAAGATCGGGGGCTCGCTTTGCTGCTGCTGGAGTCCATCGAATAGGCTCTGGGCTCCTTGGTCTAATCCAAAGAAAATTGCGTTGACCACCTGCTGGTCGGCTCTCGGAATCCCGTTGTGCGGTGTGGCCAAGGTAAGGATGCCGCGCACCAACGCCGGGCGGCGATAGATTGTTGTTAATTCCTGTGCCGCGGCGCGTGCAACAAGCCCACCCATGCTATGCCCGACGAAGATCACACTGCTAACGCCGTGGTTTTGCGCTGCATCATCCAACAATGCGGCAAGCTGGCCGCCTGCGATCTGGAAGGGATTGAATGTCGGGTAGGTGAAGACCATGACGCGGTTGTCACGCCCAAACCTACTGTCGATCACGGGCACTAGTCCCGAGAAATAGACTTCCCCGGACTCCGCCGTCGCGAAGTCGTTACAGTCCTTTGTCCGTTGCCAGCCGTGGATCAGAACAATGGCGGTGGCCCCGCTGACGGAGGAGGTGGGACTTTGCCGCAGCGGCCCTGGTAGAGGCCAACCGGGCGACCCGATCGGGTATACCAGACAGGGCGGCGTTACGACGACCTTGGCAGTAGCGATGGCAAGTATGCCGATGGTGACAAGGATTTTAAGTGTGAATCTAGGGTGCATTTCTTATTCTCCTTTCAATCTGAATGTAAAGGGCAAGATGCATGAACTTGTTCCAGCCTGGTCTAGCACATAGCGCAAGCAGCTAACATTCGCGTGACCGAGCGCGCGTGTAACACTCAGAGTCACGTCAAAACTCGGATCGCGCGCTTCGGTCGACGCGGGAGTTCGGCGCTGCCTCCGCGCTCTCGGGATTCCCAAACTTGTCTTTGAATCGTCCCTTGGCTCGATCCCACATCGCTTCGTGAGAAAGTGGGCCAGCCAACCTGCGTTTTAGGCGGTGCCGCTGCCCATCGTGGACTTTCCGTGGGCCTTCCTCAAATGGCGCGTAAACCGGATAGGTATGCCAAGAGACGATCTCAAGGCCGCTCTCAGGATCAGTCTCGACAACCAAGTCGAAGACTTGCTCGGCGTGTAGCAATGGATTGTGACCACACCGGATCCGGCTATTGAAGTCGGTCTCGGCCTTATACGGAAGTCTTCTACGATCTTTGGCGAACGTCGCTAACTCATCTGCATTAGCATAGCAGCGGTAATACAAGAACTCGACGATCTCGGCGACGCGCGACGCGGATTTCCGAGGGTTCAAGATCCCCGCAAGGACATCGGCCAGTGCTGCGGAATCACCAATCCAGTCCCAAGTAATCAGCCAAGCCTTCATTCGAGGGACTCCTACGATATCTCAGTTGGTTGTCAAACAGAGCAAGACGTCGAACACAAAGTAGCCGTACTAATAGCGGCAGAATTCTGTCGCTTTTAGTACACCTAGTCAAGTTGATGACCCGGCTTCGTTGAGCCCTGTGAACTACTTACTCGAACGCCAGAACGAGATAGGCTAGCCTATCAGCTTGCAAGCTAGCCCGCATGAGTCAGTCGAAATTCATTGAGGCCGAGATCAGCGCGTCCCTCTCGCACCCGGCGACAGACAGCAAGGTAAGCGCCTCGACTCAGAACCATACCTTTCCGGCTTGCCCTTCCTATATCTGAATTCACCCCCGTCGAACCATCCTCATCGCGTAGCCTCCGGCTTCCTCTCCTGATAGAATACGGTCTCTCAAAAACCCCAGGACACAGTGGAAAAGAGGAGGTTCGCCATGCGAAGGAGAACGTTCGCGTTTGCAGCCGCGCTCGTAATCGCCTCGGCAGCGTTGCAGTTTGGTCAGACACGCCAGCAGTCCACAGCATCGGGCTACTTGACGCCACCGAAAGTCATCGTCGACATGCTCGATGCGCTGCCCACTCCGGGCGTAGTCGTCTCACCCGATCACCACACGGTGGCACTGCTCAACCGGCGCAGCATGCCCACGATCGCCGAGTTGGCCGAGCCGATTCACCGGATCGCAGGCGCGCGCATCAATCCAAAAACCAACGGACGTCAGCAGCGCGGCGGCAGCGTCATCGCCATCACGCTCAAGTCGATCGCAGACGGGACGGAGAAGAAGGTCTCGATTCCTGCCAACCCGAACGTCGGCGGCGTGAGCTTCTCGCCTGACGGCAAGCGCCTCTCATTCACGAACACGAAGGGGAACGGCATCGAGCTATGGGTGGCCGATACTGCGACCGGGCAGTCGAAGCTGGTAAGCGCTACCGACAAGCTGAACGGGACCGCCGGCGATCCTGTCGATTGGCTGAAGGATGGCGTCACGCTGCTGTGTCAGCTCGTGCCGTCCGGACGCGGACCCGCGCCAGCCGAACCGCTGGTGCCAACCGGACCCAACATCCAGGAGAACCACGGCAAGGCGGCGCCGGCTGCGACCTACGAGGACATGATCAAGACCACCCACGACGAGGATCTCTTCGACTACTATTTCACCAGCCAGCTCGCGACCATCGATAGCGCGACTGGCCGCAAGACTTTGATCGGCCGGCCGGGGATACTGGAAAACGTCACCGCCTCGCCGAACGGCGAATACATCCTGGTGTCAAAAATCAAGAGGCCATTCTCGCACCTGGTGCCGATGAACGGCTTCCCCAAAGATGTCGAGATCTGGAGCCGCCGCGGCGACGTTGCGAGAAGGATTGCCGACGTAGCTTCAAGCGAAGGCATCGTCATCAATGGTGTGCAGCCGGGACCGCGCGGTTATCGATGGCGTCCCGATCAGCCGGCGACCATCACGTGGGTGGAAGCGCTCGACGGAGGAAATCCCAAGAACAATGTGCCCTTCCGCGACAAAGTAGTTGCGCTCGCAGCGCCATTCTCCGGCACGCCCATCGAGGTTACCAAAACTGAGTGGCGATTCGGCGGCCTTTCGTATACTGAAAAGGGCGTCGCGCTGCTGAGTGAATCGGACCGCACGACGCGACGCAATCGCACGTGGATCCTCGAAGCCGGTGCCGAGCCGCGAAAGCTCTGGGAGCGACGACAGCAGGATTCGTATAACAACCCGGGCACGCCGGTCGTGAGAAGGGACGGCGGAGGGGGTGGGGGACGCGGCGGTGGTGGAGGTGGAGGTGGATTTGGGGGTTTCGGGGGCGGCGGAGGCCTTATCCTGCAGCGTGGGGATTACATCTACCTTGCCGGCCAGGGGGCCTCGACCGAGGGGGACAGGCCGTTCCTCGATCGGCTCGACCTGAAGACGCTCAAGACCGAACGACTCTTCCGCTGCGCCGAGAAGACCTACGAGACGGTGGTCGCGCCGCTCGATGACGATGCGAAGACGTTGCTCACGGAATACGAGACGTCGACCGATCCGCCTAACTACTACGTGCGAGATCTCGCCTCTGGAACGAAGCGGGCCATCACACAGTTCAAGGATCCGGCGCCGCAACTCGCGGCTGTCGAAAAGCAGTTCGTCACCTACGAACGCAAGGATGGGGTGAAGCTCTCCGGCACGTTGTACCTGCCGCCCGGCTATAAGAAGGGCGAGCGACTCCCAATGCTGATGTGGGCCTACCCTCGCGAGTTCACCGATGCGGATAGCGCCAGTCAGGTCTCAGGC
>JBGPFL010000106.1:0-9710 GCA_041483295.1 Blastocatellia bacterium
CGGTGATCTCGATCAAGACTCCTTCTATCAGCTCGGGGCGTCCACCCTCCCCGTCGAGCAGAGTGACGTTCGCGAGAATCCATAGTGAACGTCCGTCCCGAGTTCGGACGCGAACCTCAAAGTTGGTAAGCGACCGTTCCTCGAGGAGCCGGCTCATGATCTGCTCCCTGCGGTCAGCGAGGTCGTAGATATCCCAGAGCCTGTGAGCCAGCGCCTCTTCCCGCGAGCCCAGACCGAAGATGCGAGCGCACGCGTCGTTGCAGTCGATGAGCCGGCCATCGAGGGCGGCACGATAGACTCCTGCAACGTTTCTCTCAAACAGGAGGCGATACCGTTCTTCTGAAGAACGGAGCGCATCTTCCGCGCGCTTGCGCTCCGTGATGTCGGTGAGTATCAGCAGCGACCCGGCAGGTTCCTCGCCGGTGCCAATCTCGATCACCCTTCCCCAATAGACGGCCCGATTAAACTTCGACTCAAACGCGGCCTGGGATCTCCGGTATCGTTGAGCACTCTCGGCTATGACGCCACCACAAACCTCGAACCGCTCGCCGGAGCGAATGTCCGGGAATACGCTGAGAGCCGCCGGGTTGTGCTGCACTACCGTACCTTCCGCATCGAGGACGACCACCGCATCGGCCATCGAATGGAACACTTCCCTGATCGCAACCGGCAGAATGTTCAGCCAGCCCATCTTGAGCAGCGCGTACGCGAAGACGGCGTTGGTTATCGTGAAAAACAAGGGTGTGAGATCGAACCCCAGCGGAACAACCCATTGTCGAGTGAGCCAGAGGAGATTCCCAACCAGAGGTGGAATGGCGGCAACGGCCATGACCATAACCTGATTCCTGTGTATCTTCTCTCGAACCTCCCAGGCCATTCTAAGGTACCAACCGATCGGCCAAATGATCAGGGTGTAAGAGACCGCGGTGAAGAGCCAGAACGCCGGCCCATAGGTCCAGGCCTCGGGAGTATAGGTTGCGAAGAACAGGTGGTGCAGCGGGTTGGTAAGCATGAAGACGGCGTACAACGCTGCGGGCAGGTATGCCAGCATTCGCCGATATCCGCGCGTCCACTCCAGTCTGCGGGTGAAGGCTGCAGCAAACAGCAGAGAGTGAGTGGAGATTGTAGACACACCCGCGAACAAGGCGAGGTGCGTGAACCAGTACAGAGAGGTGTAACGAGGGTCGGTCGGGTCAAGCCAGAGGAGGAGATTCATTCTGAGAAACTGAATGAATGCCCAGATGAAAGAGGACAGCGTCAGCAGGAGGAACATCCTGTGCGCCAGCTGCCGCTTTCTCCGATTGAGAACGATGGCGCTGATCAGAATCGCAAGCAGGGCGGCGCCCAAAGGTATGAGTGATACCGAATCAAACTGCATGCTCAGTCCGGCGAGGCCGCCATAGAACCCCGATTCAAGATAACCATTCGCTGAAGGCCCGGTCATCGTTCCTCGATTCTTCCCGTAGTCGAGCAAGATCCCGACTAAATGACGGCCCGGTGTAGTGTGGTCGTGCGGTGCGGTGGGATTGTAACAGGATCTAGGATCCAGGATCTAGGATTCTAACAGGATCTAGGATTTAGGATCTAGGATCCAGGATTTAGGATTGCTTAGGACATAGGATATTTAGGATTTAGATCCTAGTTTATCCTCTAGCAGGCTGGATAATCCTAGATCCTAAACCTAGGTCCTATTTAATGGACGGAACCCAGGGCCGCATCGTCCGTCGCCAGTGCCGACAGAGACACCCACAGCCGCTTCATCTCTTGCGTGAGCACCGCAAGCGCCTCCTCAGCGCCTGTCAGGTCGCCGCAGCGGCCCATGCTCTCCAAGGATAGAGCAGCGTCAACCGCTTGCTGAGCGTCAAAGTTCGCCGCGCTGCCTCTCAACGTGTGCGCCGCTCGTTCAAGCCTGCTGCTGTCACGCCGGGCGACTGCTTCTGCTATCTCAACCATCCGCGCCGGGTAGGCATCGAGGAAGAGTCTCGCTATTTCGTGCACCAGCTCGAACTCATCTTCGAAGCCATCGACGACTGCCGCCTGATCGAGGCTGGCCAATCGCTTCGCTCCGCCGGTTTCCACAGCGCGGTAAAGGACCTCAAACAACTCACTGCCCCTGATCGGTTTCGAGACATAAGCGTCCATTCCGGCTGCAATGCAGCGCTCTTTGTCACCAGTGATAGCGTGCGCAGTCATCGCAATGATAGGAATATGAGCGCCCGTGCTCAGCTCTCTTTCGCGTATAGCGGCAGTCGCCTCGAATCCATTCACCTCGGGCATCTGCACGTCCATTAAGATTGCATCGAACTCCGCGAACTCCACCGCCGCCAGCGCTTCTCTCCCGGTTCCCGCAATCATGACCGTGTGCCCGCTCTTTTCGAGCATCCGCTTCGCGACCATTTGATTCACCGTGTTATCTTCGGCGACCAGTATGCACAACGACTTGCCAACCGCAGGCACGCTAACAGCCTCCACCAACTCAAGCTCCCGCGAACCCTTCATCTCCCCGCCACTCAAGGTGAATCCTGCGGTGAAGTGAAACGTGCATCCGGGGCCTCGGATTGAGGATTGAGGATTGCGGATTGCGGATTGAGGATTGGGCGATGTTGAGTCGGCAATCTGCAATCCCCAATCATCCGCGGGGCTTTGGACCCATATGCGTCCTCCCATCAGTTCGACAAGCTGGGTCGAGATAGCCAGACCTAACCCTGTGCCGCCATACTTCCGCGTGGTGGAGCCATCGGCCTGAGCGAAGGCTTCGAAGATCACCCGTTGCTTGTCCTCGGGTATCCCGATCCCGGTGTCGCTGACCGCAAAGTGCAGATACACCACTTCGGCTATATGAGCTTCTGTGTCTACCTGGACAACCACGCTCCCGCGCTCGGTAAACTTGATCGCGTTGCCGATGAGGTTCACCAGCACTTGCCGCAGCCGCCCCGGATCCCCTATCAGCCTGCCTGGCACCGTGGGGGCTACGTTGTAGACCAGAGCGAGACCCTTCTCGTTGGCGCGCACCGCCAGGGTCTTCATCGCGTATGCCAGGCCTTGCTGCAAGTCGAAGGCGACCGGATCGAGTTCGAGCTTTCCGGCTTCGACCTTTGAGAAATCGAGTATGTCGTTGATGACGTCTAGAAGAGAGTCTGCCGATAGCCTCACCATGTTGAGGTATTCGCGTTGCTCTGCCGTAAGTTCGGTGTCGAGCGCGAGCGCTGTCATCCCGATGATGCCATTCATCGGAGTTCGAATTTCGTGACTCATATTGGCCAGAAACTCACTCTTTGCCTTGCTGGCGCTCTCGGCTGTTTCCTTTGCCTTTTGGAGTTCCGTGGCCACCCGTTGTCGCAGAGTTACGTCGCGGACAATGCTGACCCAGGCGCGGCGACCCTGATAGTCTATTTCATCGGAGAGAATCTCCACGTCTATCCTCCGGCCGCTCTTGGCCACGTGAATGCCGATGTTGCGATCCAGACGGTCGAAGTCTTCAGGGGCGTGAAGGTCAAACGGCGTCTTCAAGCGCAACTCGTCCAACGAGTAGCCGTAGAGCCGGTGAACCGCTTCGTTGCAATCCAGGAAGCGATGAGTCTCGCCGTCGAAGATGAAGATCGGATCGGAAATGCGATTGAACAGCAAGTGATACTGTCTCCCGCTTTCTCGCAACGCTTCTTCGGAGAGCCTGCGTTCGGTGATATCGCGGCAGTTGACCACGACTCCGGAAACGGCGGAGCCCAAGGCAACCGGCCGGCTCATAGACTCAATCATGCGCCACGACTCATCTGCGTGGCGAACCCTGAATTCAATTGCGCTGGTTCGATTCGATCCAGAGATGGTCTGATTGAAAGACGCCCGTACCGATGGGAGGTCCTCCGGGTGAACCCACTGAAACACGCTGGCGCCGAACAGATCGGCGGCTTCGTAGCCGAGCACTCGAGTGATTGACGGGCTCACGTAGCTTATGGCTCCCTCTGTATCGACGACCACGATGATGTCTGAGCCGTCCTCAACTAGCGAGCGGAACTGCCCTTCGCTCTTCTCAAGCGCTTCCTGAACGCGCTTGCGGGTGGTGATATCGTGGGCCAGGACCAGCCGGGCGCGGTGGCCGTCAAAGTCTAACGCGTGAGATGAGATCTCCACGTCGATGAGGCTTCCATCTTTCTTCCGGTGTCTCCAGCCGCCCGGGCTAGCGACCAACCGCGGGGCCGCAGAAACCATCTGAAGAAGCGCGGGGATATCTCCCAAAGGGCGAATGTCTTTGATTGTCATTTCGAGGAATTCTTCCTGTGAGTAGCCGTAGTGTTCGATCGCTGCGTCATTCACCGCCAGGAAGCTGAGATTCTCGACGTCGTAGACCCACATCGGTTGCGGGTTGCTCTCGAACAGGGAGCGATATCGCTCTTCACTCTCGCGCAGCGCCTGCTCTGCCCGTGTGCGCTCGATTGCAATGCTGGCAACGTGCGCGGCCATCTCGACGAACTTCGTTTCGCTAGAGCTCGCATCGCGAGGCGTAGGAAAACTGACTTCGAAGGTCCCAAGCATCTCACCGCTGGAAGAGAAGATGTGCGTGGGCCAGCTCGCTCGTACCTCAGGGCTCAATGCCATATCGCCCGTATCGGCAGTCGTGGCCGCAATGATGGCATTTTCTCCCCGATGAACGGCGATCCCGGACGATTCCGCCTCGTCCCCCACGGCAACGTCGTCCGGCGCAGCCTCGTGGTCTCCATGGGAGCCGAGAGCGGAAACTGCGCGTGAGCTCTCACGTCCCTGGTCAAGCAGAATAACCGAACAGATTGCACCGGCTGCCTCATCTTCAACCAGACGTCTGAGCCGGTCGAGAATCTCAGGCAGCGGCGCGCCCAAAGCAAGCATCTCCAGGACGCGATTCTGTCCCGATACCATAGCCTGCATTCGTTCGCGTTCGGTCATATCCCGGCCGCTCTCCTTGTTCGTTCGTTCGATCATCTTCATTCCATTGACCATTGTTCGTTCATCGCTTGTTCGCTGATTTACCTCCGGACAGCATCGGCCGGTCGATACTTCACTACACCCTCCCCATCCATACGATGGTAGGGGCGATGGTCGGGTCCTTCAACGACAAGTAGGCGAACGCCCGTGTGCTCAGGCCTGATTCAGAGGGAAGCGGCCTCGATACCGATCTTAAAGAACCTCAATTCGTGGCTACCATCAAGCTGCGACTTCGAGGCGGAGCGCGTTAAGCGCAGTCTCGATCCGTCGCATCTCTGCTTCCAGTCTTATGAATTTGTCGTCGGCGCCCTGGAGGTCACCGTTGCGCCCCATCAGTTCCAAGCTCTGTGCCAGATCCACCGCGGTGGTCGCATGGAAGTTGCCAACTGCACCCCTAAGACTGTGAGCAGCCTCCATGATGCGGCTGCCGGCGTGCTCTCGTATCCCTTCGCGCAAATCGTCGAGAAGTACAGGATAGGTTCCGAGGAATAATGTCACGAGCTCGGCAAGCAACTCTGGATCTCCGTCCACTTGCGCGAGCATCGCCGATCGATAAACTACATTATCATCGGGTTCGACTCTTGCTGACTCCGGCGGCGGCACCAGCTGCTCGATGAGACGGAACAGATCCTCCGGACGGATTGGCTTGGACACGTAGCCATCCATACCCGCAGCCAGGCACCGTTCCTCGTCCCCTTTTATCGCGTGGGCGGTCATCGCAATGATGGGGATGTGCCTGCCGCTGGTTTCCTCTTGTTGCCGTATCGCAGCAGTTGCTTCGAAGCCATTCATCTCCGGCATCTGCACATCCATTAGCACAAGATCGAACTCCTGCCCTGCGAGGGCGGCCAGCGCTCTCAGGCCGTTGTCTGCGACAACCGCGTCGTAGCCCTTCTTCTCGAGCAAACGCAGCGCCAGCCTCTGGTTCACAATATTGTCCTCCGCGATCAAGACTCGTGTCCTCTTCACGGTATCGGTCTGCAAGCTCGCGTTGATGGTCGGCATCATACTCTCCTCTATTGCCCGCACTCCCAAGGCGGACCTGATGGCACTCAACAGCTCGTTGGGTCTGATTGGTTTTATAAGGTATGTGGCGATTCCAATTTCGCGGCAGCGAACGATGCTGCGCTGCTGGTCCGCCGACGACAACATCATCACGGTGGTTCCAGCGAATTCGGGATTTCGAACTATTCGGACGGCAGTCTCAAAGCCGTCCATATCGGGCATGTTGGCATCAAGCAGGACAAGCGCGAAGGGTCGACCCGAAGCGCTGGCTCCTGCCAGCATATCGAGCGCCGCCTGACCTCCGTTGGCCACTGCAGGCTCCATCAGCCAGTGAGTAAGCAGATTGTCAAGGATACGCCTGTTGGTTGCGTTGTCATCGACTACCAGCACTCGCATTCCCTGCAGTTCTCCTTGCTGAGTCACCGGCCAGAGGACTCCGCCCTTCTGCAGCTCGAAGGCGACGGTGAAATGGAACGCGCTGCCAGGCCCCGGGATTGGGGATTGCGGATTGGCAATTTCGAATTTCGAATTTCGAATTTCGAATTTCGCTGGGCTTTCAACCCATATGCGCCCTCCCATCATCGCCACGAGTTGAGACGATATCGTGAGGCCAAGACCGGTACCTCCGTACTTACGATTGGTCGAGCCGTCAGCCTGGGCGAACGCTTCGAAGATCACTTCCTGCTTCTCAACCGGGATGCCGATGCCGGTGTCCTGGACGATGAAGTGCAAAAGCGGATCGTCTTCTGTCTGCTTCTCCAATCTCACTTCAACGTTGATCTCACCGTGTTCGGTAAACTTGATGGCGTTGCCGACCAGGTTAACCAGCACTTGACGCAGTCGCCCGGAATCGCCGATCAAAGCCGTCGGAACCTCGGGCGGCACATAGCAGGTCAACTCCAGCCCCTTCTGCTCGGCCCTCAGGGCCAGCGTCTTCATCGTGTCGCCGGAGATCTCATGAAGATCGAAGGCGACAGGATCCAAATCGAGTTTGCCCGCTTCGATCTTTGAGAAATCGAGAATGTCATTTATCACACCGAGCATCGAGTCGGCTGAGAGCTTCACCAGGACGAGGTACTCGCGTTGTTCGGCGGAGAGTTGGGTATCGAGGGCGAGTTCGGTCATTCCGATGATGCCGTTCATAGGCGTGCGAATCTCGTGACTCATGTTAGCCAGGAACTCACTCTTGGCTTTGCTGGCGGCTTCGGCAGCCTGTTTGGCTCGTCGCAACTCACCCTCCGCACGCTTACGCTCGGAGATGTCGCGAAGCGTGCCCCTGAATCCGCACGGCTCACCGTTCGAATCCCTTTTCAGGGCTACCGAAGTCTCGACGAATACCTTGACGCCATCCCTCGTGGTAATCTCGTAGTCGACGACTCTCGCTGGTTGTCCCGTTTTGAAGACTTCGTTGAAGGCCTTGAAGACAAGGCGCGAATTTGCTTCATCCGTATAGGCGCGATTGTTCATTCCAAACAGCTCGGCTTCGGCGTATCCAAAAATTTTGCAAAGCGCGCGATTGGCCAGCGTAAAGTTGCCACTCAGATCCACTTCGTAGAATCCATCTTCAACATCCTCGAGAATCGAGCGATACTTCTCCTCGCTCTCTCGCATTGCCGCCTCGGCGCGGGTTCGTTCCGTTATCTCTTCCCGCAGTTCGCTCGTGCGCTCTGCGACTCGCAGTTCCAAACCATGGCGAGCATCTTGCAGCTCGCTGTCTCGGTTCTGAATCTGGGCCAGCATGTCATTGAACCCATCTATGAGCATACCCAACTCATCCTGGCTATCCTTGACCGCGCGTATCGAGTAGTCCTTCTCCCCCGACACAGCCCTGGCGGTCTCCACCAGGCGCAGCACAGGCGCCGAAATCGCACGCTGAAGCCATGAAGACAGCAGGAAAGCCAACAACAAAGATGCGAGAAGCACGATGGCTACGGTAAGTTCGTTCTTGCGCAAACGGGATTGCAACTCGCTAAGGTCGGATTCGATGTAAACCGTCCCTACCTGCTCGTCTTGCAGGATAATGGGCTGAAACAGATTGAGCCGGTCTCCTTCGAAATAGGTGACTTCCTCCCGAACCGGCGGCGGCGTAAAGTTCGCGGCCGAGTCGCCGCGAAGGTAAGTGGCAAAGGGCGTATTATCTTCTGAGTAGATGCAAGCCGACACGACCTGGGGCTTCGCGCGCAGGAACGCGAGAAGCTCCTCAGCCGAAGCCTGGTCGCCGAAAGCCAGGGCGGCAGTGCTGTTTGCGCCGATTATTTGGGCCACTGCCGACAGGTTCCGCGTCATCCCTTTTCGCATTGAAACCTGGTCGTAGGCAACGAATGCAGCACAGGCAACCAGCAGAGCGATGCTGCTGGTCAGCATAATGATTGCCGTCAGTTTTCGTCTGATTGGAATGTTTCTGAAAGCTCTCATACCGAATGACACCTGTTAGTCGATCACCCTTTTGGCTAGCGACAGAAGCTTCGAGCTGATCCTCAGCCGTGCGCGTCTTGCCGTGCCGGTGTTGATCTCAAACCTAACCTTGTTATCTTCCATCGTAAGTCTGATCATGCCCCCATTGCTTTCAAAACCTTCCATCTCGCCGACGGTCAACACGCTGGCGCCATCGATGCTCGCGACGATCTGGGCCAGACGCTTCTTTTCAGACGAGCTAACGAAGAGCACGTGGCAGGACCTGAGGTCCTGGCCCGCGTTCAGCCGTCTAATCACAACCTGGCGGCCGTTAGCGCTCTTGCCGACTACGGAATCGAGCGATCCTCTAAATGGATCGTCTCCAACAACCGCGACGATGATTGGTGCACCGTCGTCGGAAAAAGCTTCGGCGGGCCACTCCACGAACTTTACGAAGTTGTAAAGGATGGCGGCCTTCAGGTCATATTCGCTCGCTCCCTGCCCCTCAGCCCGTGTGCTGTTGATCGAGGTAACCACCGCGGCGGCCAGGATCAAACAGAGCATCCTGACAGCAACGCCGCGCCCCGAATGCGGCCGCGCTAAACGCGACCTGGCCGAGCGTCCCTCGTGGGCCGCAGCCCTATTTTTCCGCTCGATCAGAATCGCCATGTGATCTTTCCAGGCACGCTGTCCCCAACATGGGTAAGCCCGTCACAGCCTGTATGGGTGCAAAGACCATTCCATCAAGGGCGACGGAGGCAGCAAACTAAACGGTGTCGGCGTGCGACTTAACAGGCAGGCGGCGTGTTCTTGCCCTCCCCCAACTTGAGACACGGGACATCTGGGGCAGCCAACTGCCACACATTGGGTATTTAATCCCCAATAGTAGCGGATCACCCCAGAACAGGATCTAGGATTTAGGATCTTGCTCCTCGCGATTCTGGATCCTAGATTATCCTAGATCCTAAATCCCAGATCGTAGTTCCTGGTTCCTAGATCCTGGCCACGGGTGTATAATCCCCGACAGCATAAGGCACTGATTATGGAGCGCGAGGAGACACAGATATTCCACGAACATCTTCGCCGCGAGCATCTGAAACGAACCTCGCAGCGGGACTTGATACTCGACGTGTTTCTGGACACCGAGGGCCACGTCTCGAGCGAAGATCTGTACGCGCTTGTGAAAGCCAAGGACCCATCTGTCGGATTTACCACTGTCTACCGCACGCTGAAGCTCTTGAAGGAGTGCGGACTTGCGCGCGAGTTGGAGTTTCACGATGGCCGCATGCTCTACGAGCACGACTACAAACACACTCACCACGATCACCTCATCTGCACCCAATGCGGCGCCCTCA
>JBGPFL010000107.1:0-9647 GCA_041483295.1 Blastocatellia bacterium
CCGCCCGCTCGATCACGTTCTTCATTTCACGCACGTTGCCCGGCCACGAGTAGTTCATCAGAACCTGCATTGCTTCGGGGCCCAGGTGCCTGGTGTTTCCCCCGGCAACGCGAGCAAGGAAATGTTCGGCCAGAGGGGGAATATCCTCCGGGCGGTCTCGAAGCGGCGGCAGCTTGATCGTGAAGTTGTTAATGCGGAACAGGAGGTCGGATCGGAACCTGCCGGTTGCGACCGACTCGTCGAGCTCCCGGTTGGTTGCGGCGATAATTCTTACGTCGACCTCCACTTTCTTCGTTCCTCCGACCCGGAAGAAGGTCTGGGTCTCGAGCACGCGCAGCAGCTTCGACTGCAGCGTCAGGCTCATTTCACCGATCTCATCCAGGAACAGCGTCCCGCCATGAGCCAGTTCGAGGAGTCCGAGCTTGCGCTTGCGGGCGCCGGTGAAGGCCCCGGGCTCGTACCCGAAGAGCTCCGACTCGAGCAGGGTCTCCTGAATCGCGGCGCAGCTTATGTCGATGAACGGGCCCCCGCCTCTCAGGGAGAACCGGTGAATCGTATTCGCGACAAGCTCCTTGCCGGTGCCCGACTCGCCGGTCACCAGCACGATTGCATTAGTTGTGGCAACCTTCCGCACCAGGGACATCACATCATTCATCTTCTTGCTGTTGACGATGATGTCGGGCGCTTTCTCCTTGTAAGTGAGCCGCGACTGAAGAATCAGGTTCTCGCGCCGGAGCTGCCGCTTCTCGTAGGCCTTGCTCAGGATCGCTTCCAGCTCGCGAATGTGGCACGGCTTGGTGAGATAGTCGTACGCGCCGAGCTTCATCGCCTGAAGCGCCGTCTCAACCGTCGCGTGGCCCGTCATCATCAGCACCTCGGGCGGCTGCTCTTGCTGGCGAAGCTCGCGAAGAACTTCAATGCCGCCCATCACCGGCATCATTATGTCCAGCAGTGCTACCTCGAAATCGGTCTCACGGGCGGCGCGCATGGCCGCTTCGCCGTCGTGTACGAGCGTGACCTCATGGCCGAGCCTCACAAGCTCCTTTTGAAGCACCAGGCCCAGGTTCTTCTCGTCTTCAGCTATCAATAATTTGATACTCACGTTGGTACTCACAGTGCGCCCTCCATTTCTAATAGTGCCTCGGCCGAGCGTCCGTGCGTATCGCCGGACTCGTCTAGTTGTTCTTTGCCGATTGATTCAGAGCGGGTCAGAGTGACCGGGAGCATAATTCGGAACGTAGAACCTTCGCCTTCTGTCGAATCCACCTCGATCGTTCCGCCGTGCTCCGAAACGATGCCATAGCAAACCGAGAGCCCAAGGCCGGTGCCTCGCCCCAGAGGCTTCGTGGTGAAGAACGGGTCGAATATTTTCGGCAAGTGGGACGCAGGAATTCCACAGCCGGTGTCGGAGAATTCGGCGCAGACTTTGGGCCCCGTAGTGGAGCTGCTGGCGCTGGTGCTAATAGTCAGCGTCCCTTGGGCTCCCATCGCGTCGTAGGCGTTGGAAATGAGCGCGATGAATATCTGCTTCATCTGCCCCTCGTTCACCTGGACCGGGGTGATCCCGTAGTCCAGATTCTTGACTATTCGACTCTTTCCAAGCTTCGGGTGGTGCTTGATCAGCAACAGCGTCTGGTCGATGACCTGGTTGATGTCGGCCGAGGTCTTCTCAGCCTGCCGCTGGTGCGAAAACTCGAGGAGACTGTTGGTGATCGACTTACACCTGAAGGCTTCGTCGCGAATTATCTTCAGATATTCGCTGAAGTCATCGTTCATCTCCTCGTGCTGCATCTCGTCCACCCGGGCGCTCAGCGCTTCGGCGCAAGCCGCGATGGTAGCGAGCGGGTTGTTGATTTCGTGAACAACGCCCGCGGCGAGCCGCCCGATCGACGCGAGCTTCTCGGCGTGAATCACCGCCTCATTCATCTTCTTCTGTTCGGTGACATCTTCACCGACAGTGATCACGTGGGTGACCTCGGCATTATCCACTCGCATCGGAATCTTGCCTATCTTCCACACTTTCCGTTGCCCGTCAGACCAGGAATCCTGTTCCATGCGCACAATCTCACCGCTTCGAAAAACCCGTATGAATTCGTCCTCCAGTTGGCGGCGCGGCTGTCTGGCCAGTACGGTGAAGACGTTCTTCCCCAACACCTCATCGCGGCTTGCCCCAAGCCCGCCGATCTCTCGGCTGCGATTCCACGCTACGATGCGCATGTCCCTGTCGACGACGTAGAGCGACACCGGAAGCGAGTCGATAATCTTTTCGGTGAACCTCTTTTGCTCTTCGATTTCCTGTGTGCGATGAGCAACCTCGACTGCAAGGTTTATCGACGTGTCCTTCGTCTGGCGATACAATTCGGTGTTTCGAATAGCGAGGCTCAGTTGCTGGGCGACTGCGCCAAGCAACTTATGGTCGTCCGCGCTGAATGTTCTGGCAGAACGGCTTCCACAGAGGAGGATGCCCAGTAGAACGTCGTCGAATATGATCGGAACGATGGTCTCGATCGCGATGGCCGGGTCCTTCAGCAAGCGATTAGTGACTCTGACTTCAATCGAGGGTTGAGAGACCGCCTGGTATGAGCGAAGGTAAGCTTTCACCCTGTCGATATGGTGCCATTGAGTTTCGGTCTTGGAGTCCGGGGAAGGCGCATACACTGCGGATACGATGTTCTCCGACTGGGTCGACCCTTTGATGAGAACCGCACAGGCATCGCAAGCGAGGTTTTTGCCGACCGAGAAGACCGCATAACCCAGCAACTCGTCCATCTCGAGGGAGTTCATGAGGTTGTTGCCGAGGTTGTAGACGAATGAGAGCTGGGCGGCGCTCTTCTTCGTCTCGACGAACAAGCGGGCGTTCTCGAGAGCAACGCTGAGCTGATTGCAGATTGTTGCCAATAAGTCCGCGTCCTGCTTGCGAAATGGCTGCTGTTTATTTGAGAAGAGGCAAATCGCTCCTACCATGTTTCCCTTGAGCCCGAGCGGGGCGCAGACCAGGCCGTGAGCCTTCCTCAATATCTCGGGGAGGCCAGCGCGGGCGGTGTCGGGAAGCGGTTCGACGAGCAGCGGATTACCGTTTAGCAGCGGTGCGGTTATGAAGTAGAAATCGACCAGGGAGGCGCGCGCGGCGTCGTCGACGGCAAAGCCGTCTGCGGCTACGACGCTGACCGCCTGGTGAGCGCCATGGTAGGCGACTGCCGACTCGGCGTGCAGATAGTTCCGCAGAATGTAGAGGGTTCCTCTCAGCAAGACCTCGGGTTCGAGAGAGCTGGCAAGAACAGAGGAGACCGAGTGAAGAATATTCAACTGCTCGAACCTCACCCTGCGTTCGCGCTCCGAGTGCCACGACCTGAGGTGCGAGGTGACCCGCGACAACAGCTCCGTGCGCTGATAGGGCTTGGTGATATACTCGGTTGCGCCGGCATCAAGGCAGGCGATCTTATCCTGGCCTCGCTGGCTCTTTGAGAGAACAAGAACAGGCAATTCGGCTGTTGCGTCATTGGCCCGAATCTGTCGGACGAGGTTTAGGGCCTCTTGTGCCCAGTCGAGTTTGCGAAGGCTGTGGCCTGAGTCGTCGCCCGAAGGCTGAACGAGGGGGCCGGTGACCCGGGAAGCTGTGAGTTCGATTATTACAAGGGAGGCTTCGAGGACATTGATCCTTTGACTGGCAGACTCCAGGGAGGTAACAGAGTCGGCACTGTAACCCGCCGATTCCAGCAACCGTTCGATAGCGCTGGCAGATTTCGCCTCATCTCCTACTATGAGGATCCGGTCAGAGAACGAACTGAGGCTGGGCATAAAGACGTGCCTGCTTTAGAGGGGGGGCTGAAAGGGGGATGATGGGGGGCAGCACTATTGATCTGTTAGGGCAAGTTGCAAGTTAAGTCAATATGACTCAAAAGTCAATAATAATCTCAAGTTTAAGCTTGCAATGAATGCTGTTTTATCGTAAAAGATGAATGAACCATCATTCAGTTTTCAGCGAGGTCACGATGGCATCCCCAAAACGCGCACCTAAAGTGACAACAAGGGAGAAACCCAACGGGAAGTACGAAGCGATACTTCGCGCGGCCATCAAAGTCTTTGCTCGCGGCGGCTTCTTCAATTCGAAAGTCGCCGATGTGGCCAAAGAAGCCGGAGTTGCTGACGGGACAGTCTACCTCTACTTCAAGAATAAAGACGACATCCTCGTCTCGATCTTCAATCATGTGACCGAGGAGGCCTTGAGCCGCGGCCGCGCCCGAATCGCTCGGGTAGACGACCCGGTCGAAAAACTCAAGAGAATAGTCCACGCTCACCTCAACCTCTACGGCCGCGACCGCGACCTCGCCGTCGTCTTTCAAGTCGAACTTCGCTCATCCACGAAATTCATGGAGCAGTTCTCGGCCACCAAGGTCACCGAATACCTGGATATGATTCGCGCTGTTGTTGAAGAGGGGCAGAAGCAGGGCGTCTTTCGCGAGAACCTGAATACCAAGATCGCCGCCAAGGTCCTGTTCGGCGCCCTCGATGAGATGGTCACCAACTGGGTGCTCAGCCGAAAGCGTTACAGCCTGATCACGACCGCTGAACCGGTGATCGACATCTTCCTGAATGGTATTCATAGCAACCCGACCCAGTGAGGAATTGTGGTAGCAAATGGCCGTTGAACCTAAAACGCTGAACGAACTCTTCAATTCTTCGGTGAAGGCTCGCCGCGACTCGGAGTTGCTCCGCTTCAAGAAGGATGGCGAGTGGCGCTCCCTCACCTATGGTGAGGTCGCACGTCGCGTGCGCGAACTGGCCCTCGGACTCTACGACCTCGGAATTCGAAGCGGAGACAAACTCGCCATCTGGTCTGAGAACCGGCCGGAGTGGAACATCGCCGACCTCGCCGTGCTGGCCATCGGCGCGGTCGATGTCCCGGTCTACGCTACACAGGCTCGCAGTCAAATCGAGTACATTCTGGCTGACTCATCTACCCGAGCGATATTTGTATCGTTGACCTTCCTCGAAGAGGCGCTCGCTCTCAAAGAGAGACTCCCGGGGTTGGAGTACGTGATAGCCTTTGATGGCGAGCGCACCGGGGCGAGAAGCCCGGGAGTATTCAAGCTTGAAAAGCTGGCGGAGGGCGGCCGCGGGCTCGATGGCCGGGAACCCGAACTGTACGAAAGTTTGTCGCGGGCGGCTGCACCCGACGATCTGGCGACGCTGTTGTACACCTCCGGAACTACGGGCGACCCTAAGGGCGTGATGCTGACTCACCGGAACCTGACCCGCGCTGCACTCAACACCTATCACTGGCTGGGGCTCGAAGGGCGCAGGAATGAGGTCGCGCTCAGCTATCTGCCATTCACTCACATCTTCGAGCGCGACGTGTGGTACCTCTACGCTCACGCGGGCATTGTTGTGGCTTATGCGGAGAGCATCGAGGCGGTTTCGAAGAATCTTGCCGAGGTTCGCCCGACGGTGATGACCAGCGTGCCGCGCATGTTTGAAAAGATCTACAGCAAAATAGTCGAGCGTGGAGTGGCGACAGGCTTTCCTCGGAAGCAGATATTCCTGTGGTCTCTCGGAGTGGGCAGGCGCTGGGCCGATCGCAAGAACCGCGGCGCTCGCATGGGCCTGTGGCTGGGACTCGAACACAAGATTGCTGATATGCTCGTGTTCAAGAAGTGGCGGCAGGCGGTCGGAGGCAACATCCGCTGGTTCATCTCTGGTGGAGCACCTCTCGCTCCTGAAATCGCTTACCTGTTCGACGCGGCAGGACTCATGATACTGCAAGGGTATGGACTGACTGAAACCTCCCCTTCGATCTCGTGCAATACAGAGGAGCGCAATCGAATAGGGACGGTGGGGCCCATCATAGACAATGTCCTTGTGAAGTTTGCTCAGGATGGCGAGATCCTGGTCAAAGGGGGACACGGTGATGAAGGGCTATTACAATCGTCCCTCCGCCAACGAAGAGGCGTTCACGCCCGACGGCTGGTTTCGCACGGGAGACGTCGGCAACCTCGACGCGGATGGTTTTCTGGCCATCACCGACCGGAAGAAAGAGATGATCAAGACCAGCGGTGGAAAGTACATCGCCCCGCAGCACGTCGAGAGCCTGATCAAGGCGAGCCGCTTCGTCTCTCAGGTGGTTGTTGTAGGGAACGCCAGGAAGTTCGCCGCAGCTCTAATCGTTCCAAACATGGAACTGCTGAGAAGCTATGCCCAGTTGAAGGGTATCGGTTATGTCAGCGAAACCGATTTGCTTGAGAATCCGAGGATCCTGGACCTGTTCCACCGGCAATTGGACAAGTCCACGCCGGAGTTGGCCAGATACGAAAAGATCAAGAAGGTGGCTTTGCTCGAACACGAGATGACGGCCGAGTCGGGCGAGTTGACGCCTACGCTGAAACCCCGGCGCAAAGTAATCGAAGAGAAGTACGCCGAAATGATCGAGCGGCTTTATGCCGAAGAGGGCGCGACGGCCGTCGTGGCATAGCAGTACTGAGTACTGGTTTTTGGTTTCTGGCTTAGGGTTTCTGGTTCAGTGATTCTGGTTTATGGTTCAGACACCAGAGACCATAAACCAGAGACCATAAGCCAGAGACCATAAGCCAGAAACCTGGAGGACTTCCTTTGAGTTACAGGATTGATAGAGTAGCTGTCTTGGGTGCGGGCACAATGGGCGCGCAGATCGCGGCTCACTTCGCCAACGCCGGTGTGGAAGTTCTGCTGCTTGACGTAGCTCCGACGACATTGACCACACAAGAGGCGACGCGAGGGCTGACTCTGCAAAGCCCCCAGGTTCGGAACCGAATCGCGAATGCCGGGCTGGAGGCGGCGAAGAAGGTCCGCCCTGCGGCGTTCTACTCGCCCGCCCTCGCAAGCTTGATAACCACTGGCAACTTCGAGGACGATCTCGCCAGAGTCTCTAAGGTCGATTGGATAGTCGAGGCAGTCGTCGAGAACATTGACATCAAACGCGACCTCTTCACCAAGGTTGATCGCGACCGCAAGAAGGGAACCATCGTCAGTTCGAACACCTCCGGCATCCCGATCAAAGCGATGGCCGAAGGGATGAGTGATGACTTCCGCCGGCATTTCCTGGGAACTCACTTCTTTAATCCGCCCCGGTACTTGAAGCTTCTTGAACTCACACCCACCGCCGATACACAGCCGGATGTCATGCGATTCGTCGCGGACTTCTGTGACCGGAGGCTGGGGAAGGGAATCGTGTTCGCAAAGGACACTCCCAACTTCATCGCGAACCGCATCGCAACCTTCAGCTCCCTGAACGCAACCCGCGTGATGGTGGAAGGCGGCTACACTATCGACGAGGTCGATGCCATGACCGGCCAGTTGATCGGCCGTCCGAAATCGGCGTCATTCAGGACTTCCGACATTGTCGGGCTCGATACGGCGCTGTACGTAGCCGACAACCTCTATCGGGCGGTGCTCGATGACGAGAGGCGTGACGTGCTGGCCCCGCCCGACTTCTTGCGCGAGATGGTCAAACGCGGCTGGACCGGCAATAAAGCCGGACAGGGATTCTACAAGAAACAGAAGGGCGAGGGCGGAAAGCCCGAGTTCTGGGTGCTCGATTACAAGGCGATGGAGTACAAGCCCTCTCAGAAGGTGCGGTTTCCTTCCATCGAGGCGTCAAAGCAGATAGAGGACCCCGCTGAACGGATTCGCACTCTGATCTACGGCAAGGACCGGGTCGGCGAGTTTCTGTGGAAGACGATCAGCGCCAACCTGATCTATGCGGCCAATCGCATTCCGGAGATTGCTGACGATATCGTGAATATCGACAACGCGGTGAAGTGGGGTTTCAATCACGACTTCGGCACCTTCGAGCTGTGGGATGTGATCGGTGTCGAGAAGTCCGTAGGACTGATGCGCGAAGAGGGACAGCCGATTCCACCGCTCGTCGAGCGCTTGCTGGCGTCGGGGAAGACGACCTTCTACGAACGGCGCGCCGGACGCAGCTTCTATTTCGACCTCGCCTCAAGCGAATACAAGGAGATCGAGCCGAAACCCGGCGTGGTCATTCTGACATCGCTCAAAGAGCAAAAACCCGTCATCAAGAAAAACGCCGCTGCCTCTCTGATTGACCTCGGCGATGGCGTCGCCTGTCTCGAGTTTCATTCGAAGATGAACGCAATCGGAGGCGACACCGTCGCGATGATGAACTACGCGACGAAGGAAGTCGGGGAGAACTTCGAGGCCCTGGTCATCGGCAATCAGGCAGAAAACTTCTCGGTGGGCGCGAACATAATGATGCTCTTGCTTGGCGCCCAGGAAGGCGAGTGGGACGAGATAGCGCTCTCGGTGCGCCAGTTTCAGAACGCGAATATGGGGCTTCGATACTCCCCCAAACCTGTAGTTGTTGCAACGCATGGAATGGCGCTCGGCGGCGGATGCGAGATAACGATGCACGGCGACAAGGCCCGGGCCGCAGCGGAGAGCTACCTCGGTCTGGTCGAGGTCGGGGTGGGACTCGTCCCTGGCGGCGGGGGCGTAAAGGAGATGGTCTTGCGCGCGGTGGAAGATGCGCAGCAGGATGAGGACCTGTTCCCTCGAATCAAGAAGGTGTCGGAAACGATCGCGATGGCCCGAGTGGCGACTTCGGCTGTTGAAGGCCGCGAGATCGGATTCCTGCGTCAGACCGATCCAATCACGATGAACAAAGATCGGTTGATCGAGGACGCGAAGCAAACGGCGCTTGCAATGGTTCGCGAGGGCTACGTTCAGCCCCACCCGCGGACGGACATCCCGGTCCTGGGCGAACCGGCGCTCGCTGCGATCAAGCTGGCGATTCACATGATGATACGGGGCGGGTTCATTTCCGAATACGACGGGCACGTCGCGAGGAAGCTCGCTCACATCATTACGGGCGGAAACCTGTCGCACAAGACTCTGGTCTCCGAGCAGTACCTCCTCGATCTGGAGCGCGAGGCCTTCGTTTCGTTGTGCGGCGAGCGGAAGACTCAGGAGCGCATTCAACACATGCTCAAGACGGGCAAACCGCTGAGGAACTAGGAGTGATGCGTGATGCGTGAAGCGTGATGCGTGAAGAATACACACAACAGCGGAATCCGGATACCGAGAGAGAATCACCCATCACGCATCACGGATCACGCATCACGGATCACGCATCACGGATCACGCATCACGGATCACGGATCACGGATCACGCATGACGGACTGATGGAGAAAAACACAATGACCGATGCAGTAATAGTCAAATCTCTGAGAACCGCGGTTGGTAAGGCCCCTCGTGGCGCCCTGAAGGACACTCGGCCGGACGATATGGCCGGCGCGGTGATTCGCGCGGTCCTGGAAAGCACGCCCGGCCTCGAGCCGGAGATGATCGAAGACGTGATACTCGGCTGTGCGATGCCAGAAGCGGAACAGGGAATGAACGTCGCACGCCAGGCGTCCTGGCTCGGGGGGATTCCCAAGGAGGCGGCGGCAACAACGATCAATCGCTTCTGCTCTTCGGGCCTTCAGGCAATTGCGTTTGCGGCTGAGCGCATCATGTGCGGCTGGTCCCGCTGTATCATCGCAGGCGGCACCGAAACCATGAGCATGATCCCGATGGGCGGGCACAAGATCGTTCCCAATCCGACGCTGGTTGATACCTGGCCGGACTTCTATTTGACCATGGGCCTGAC
>JBGPFL010000108.1:0-9624 GCA_041483295.1 Blastocatellia bacterium
ACGTTAGTTTACGTGGGGCTGTAGCTCAGTTGGCAGAGCGCGTGGCTCGCATTCACGAGGCCAGGGGTTCGAATCCCCTCAGCTCCACTCAACTTAACTCACTTCGAGAGCCCGCTGACCTGCGCCCAGGCAAAGCGCGAGCGCAATAAACTTTGAAAATGTCCTACTCTTCTTCACTAGCACTTCTTTCTCCTTATGATGATCTCTACAGAGCGGTGCGAATCGCTCTTGGGTTCTTGCCAAATCATTCGCGATCTCTTTTTGATGGCCAGCTCACCTCAGGCGAGCATCGATAGCCGGGTGGAACGCCCCAGCGTGCGGCGTCCCCTCCGGCTCTTCTTGCTACGGCACGTCGATCTTGACCGGGTCGCGTCTGGAAAAACCACTGGTCCCTACTCCGGGTCTCTTGGGTCATTGAATAGGACACCCAGCTTTATGCTTCCGTGTCCAAACTGAGGAAAACCTGGAGCGCCGCGGTTTCCCGGGTCCAGGTTAGACGCCGTGTCGTCGGGCGGGAATAAGACCAACGAGTTCAGAAACTCAAGGATGGCCGCCTTACGATCCGGTGACAGACTTGCGAATCTGTCGCGTGCAACCTGAGCCTCGCCTCCATGCCGCAAGATAACTTCGATGAGATTGATGCTGCGCCCATCGTGTCCGTAAGGCCCGGTGCTGCCGACGCCCCATAGCGGCTCCGTTATGAACTCCCTGACCAGTGTTCCATCGTAGTTTCGCTCATTGAAATTGGGACCCAGATCGTGGCGCTTCAAGTCTGTGAATATGTTTCGAACGAGGAACGGCTGACGCTTCGGCTGTTTCAGGGAAGGGAATGCGCTTCCATCGTTCGTCTCATTGAACAGCGGCGAGGCCGTCGCAAACAGACTGTTGAGGAGTCCTTTGGCCGGGTCGAACACCGTCTCTACATCTGCCACTCTTCGGTCATGGTTGATTTGAAGGTCGGGGACGTGACAATCGGCGCAGCCAATGCGCTCCATCAGCTTACTGCCGCGTTTTGTTAAGTCTGTTTGCTCGTAGACGCCCGGCTTGAAGTAGTTCAGCAGATAGAACTCATAGAAATCGACCAGGCTGGCCGGAATCTCGTTTACCACTCCATCGCCATCCGGGTCAGCAAGTGGGCTCGCGGTTGGGGGACCTTCAATTTTGTCGAGTGCCCCATCCAGCACCATTCCGGACGGGGTGGTCATCTTGCCACCGTTGACCGCTGCCATGAGCTCCGGATCGACTGACTGCATCCCCATCTCATTCTGCAGCGCTCCGACTACAAACTCGCGAATTGAGATCGTGCCGCCGTGATGAAAGAACGGCCGCAGCCTAAGATCGGGGTTTAGTCCCTGCACGCGAGAGGTGTCTACCGAGCCGTTAGGGCTCGCCGAGATCGAGCCGTAGTTGATCCCCTTGCTGTCTAACGACCTGGTCACAGCAGTACCAGTTTGGTGGGCTTCTGCAATGGCCTGCGCTCTGATCGAGCGCAGGTCGGCGGTTATCTCGTCTCCTAACATCTCTTTGAGCCCGAGACCGAACAGATGGGGGGCATCTCGACTATCGGGCCTGGTAACGACGTTGCCGCCAACGCCCGCCGAACCACGCGGGCGACCGTGACAGGAGGCGCAGCTATCGCTGAGTCCCGCGCCGATTGCCAGAGTGGTATTGATGTCACCCCTTCCGTCATCGAAGTTTGGACCCTGCCCTTCCGCCCGATTGAACTTACGTTGAAAGAGTTGTCGCCCTCGGCGAATGGCGCGGAACGGATCGCGCGCAATGATGAACGAAGAGGAGTTTGGAGTCGTCCAATCACCGCGTCCGGCTCCGATCTCCTCTGCGAGCGACTTCCCGATTCCTTCGTTGGCGATGTTTGGCGCCTTCGTCTTATCTATAAGTTGGGCGAGAGCGGGGGCCGCAACCAGTATGAGGCATCCCGCCCAGGCGCTGACTATCAGGATCTTTGATCTGTTGTTGGTGTCCATGTCGTGCCTCTCCTTGTCTCAGTCGTGAGTCCTCTAAGAGAATTGAGCAAATGAGCCGCAACTGCGGGTTCACCTGACATCGCGAATCGGTCGTCCCCTTCGCATCGTCCCAGTCCGGAGCTTACATTGACCCACGAAGGGCCTTCTCGCTCTCGTCTCTGCTGTAGATCCGGTTCATCTTGATAAGACTCCTGGGGAAAAACACTTCATCGCCGGCCACCCTGTTAAAGGTGTCCTGCGCGATGGCGGCTCTTATCAAAAAGAGAAATAGAACAAGCGTAAGTACTTATGTGCATGGGATCCTCCTTGTTATGGCGTTCGACAGGCTTCGAGTTTGTTGCTGACTCTCGAACATCCCGGCAGCCGGTGAGGAACACGCGGAATCGCTGCGGAGCTTCGCTTAGATGGTTCAGCAGCGGCGTATGGGACAGACCAATACCCTCGGGGCACAATTTAATTGCCGCCGGCCGGAGCCGCTGCTAAGATTCGGTCCTGGTCCTCACCGCCAGGTCCGAAGCCACACTACACAAGGAGCCTTTGAAAAGTCCCTAGAAACCGATGAGGCAGTTCTAAGTAAGTTCTAAGGGCCACTATGTCGTTGCACTTTCGAGAGTTCACCGTCGACACCGATCAAAGGGTGTTGCTGCGCGAGGGCAAGCCTGTCCACCTGTCGCCGAAGGTTTTCGACACGCTTCTGATCCTGGTCGAGAACAGCGCGCGGATTGTGTTGATAGCCTTGTGAGCCGCTTTGCAGGATGCGGAGAAGCCTTCTTGCCACTCAGACACCAAAAGGGCACGAAGAGAGTAAAGTGAGCTGCGCTGCGCCATTGGACGCAAATCGCGTATCCCAGGCCAGCGTGTCATCCCAGGGTTGAGAAGCCCAGCGTTCCTTTTTTTGGCAGCATCAGAGTAAGAGAGATCGGGAGATGAAGCGAACACGAGTTTGGATTCTGGCAGTAGCGCTCTGTTCAGTCTCCGCCGCGGTGATCGTCGTGGGGCAAACATCAAAACCTTCTGCGGGTTCCCAGACCAGATGGCAGGACATCCTGAAACAAACGCCTGAGTGGTACGGGAGCCACGAGGCAGTTCGCATCGCGGATAACGTTGTCGCATTCCAGCGCGACGAAGGGGGATGGCCCAAGAACATAGACATGGCGAGGCTGCTGACCGAGCGAGAGATTGCCGACGTCGTAAAGCAGAAGCAGAATGATGACTCCACGATTGATAACACCGCTACCTGGACCCAGTTTGACTCTTCTTGCCAGAGTCTATACCGCAAGGAGACTGCAGTCCCACCAAGACGCTTTTCTTAAGGGCGTGGACTACCTCCTCAACGCACAATACCACAACGGAGGATGGCCGCAGTATTATCCTAAGCTCACCGGTTACTACAAGCACATCACCTTCAACGACGGCGCGATGATCGGCGTTATGAGACTCCTGCAAGACATCACCGCCAGGAAGCCAGATTATGCCTTCGTGGATGAACAGCGTCGGAATAAGTCAGAGAGAGCGATGCTGAAGGGCATTGAATGCATCCTCAAGACTCAGATTGTCGTTCAGGGCAAGCACACCGCCTGGTGCCAGCAGTACGATGAGGTCACACTCGCCCCTGTGGCAGCGAGGACCTATGAGCTCGTCTCGCTCGCCAGTGCCGAAAGCGCAGGCATCGTGCGGTTCCTTATTGGGATTCAGAAGCCAACCGGGCAGGTGATTGAAGCTGTAGAGTCTGCTGTCGCGTGGTTTGAGAAGTCGAAGATCAGCGGCATCAAGTGGGTCGAGAGAAGGGACCCTGCTCTGCCCGGCGGCTTTGACAGGGTGGTCATCAAAGATTTGAATGCCGGCCCGCTCTGGGCCCGCTTCTACGAGATTGGTCCGAACCGTCCGATCTTCGTGGGGCGCGACGGCGTCATCAGGTACAACGTTGCGGAGATCGAGGCTGAGCGAAGAAACGGCTATCAATGGTATGTCAGCACACCCGCGAGGCTCGTTGATGAAGATTATCCCGCCTGGCGGAGAAAGTGGCAAAAATAGTTTCGCGAAGAGTGGCTCGTTCGGCGAAAGCGCAGACTACCTCTTCACACTATTCCCATCTTCAAATGCGTTCCCTTACCCGGTCTCCACCGCAGGAGATTCAGCCCGAGACGGCCGCACCATCGTATCAAGCAGATGCTCGAGCACCTCGGTTGGGTTCTTACAATAGCCGGTGTGCACGGCTGAAGTCTGGATCATCGTGCTTCGAGGTGCGATCAGCCAGTGGAAGCGCTTTCGCTGAGATAGTTGGCCGATCGGCCCTGCCTGCTCTCCGCCGGCGCAAATGGCGGGGATAGTCGCAAGGTGCGTCCGGATCGATTCGATATCCAGTTTCGAATCAATCGCCCTTAGCCGTTCCTCATCCAGTTCAATGCGGGCATCGAGGAATGCTGTGGCCGGGCATGAGACGATCACGCCAACATTGACGAACTCTTCACGCTCGACCTTGGGAACGACGCGTACTATCGCGTAATCATACGTGTAGTGATCCCGCACGGGTCGCCTCCTCCAGGAAAACACGCGGCGGCTCCAGCCTGTTCAGCAGGTACTCAATGTAAGCGTCCCGGTGTTGGCTGGGTCCGCCTAACAGAGAGTCCTCAACCAGCCAGGCGCCAGGAATAAGTTTAACTATGCTGTCAATGATGTCTGGGGTGACCCTCCGGATCAGCTTCGAGTCTGCCTCTCCCAGAGAGCCGGCAAACTGGAGGAGCACGTGATCCTTTATCAAAGGGAAAGGGTCGCGGCTGCGTTCGCGGTAGTTGGTCCACGTGTGATGGAAGTAGAGGGCCGCTCCGTGATCGATGAGCCAGAGTCGTCGGTGCCACATCAGCATGTTTGTGTTGCGCGGCGTACGGTCGACGTTTGTCACGTACGAGTCGAACCAGACGATTTCAGAGGCGAGATCAGCGTCAACCTTTTCAGCAACCGGGTCAAACGCTACGGCACCGGGCAGGTAGTCGAGCGCGAGATTGAGGCCGGCACTCGCTCTGATCAGGTCTTGTATCTCAGGGTCGGGCTCGGTGCGCGCAAGTTCGGGGTCGAGTTCAACGAAGACGATCTCAGGCACCGGCAATCCTGCGGCGCGCGCGATCTCTCCCGCTATTAACTCAGCGATTAGAGCCTTGGGCCCCTGACCAGCGCCGCGGAACTTGAGGACATACATTCCATCATCGTCGGCTTCGATTATGGCTGGAAGCGACCCACCCTCGCGCAAGGGGGTCACATACCGTGTAGCAATTACTGTTCTCACACTCATCGTCTTTCAAGGTCTGCGATAATGAGCCATCCTAATAATACGATCCCTTCTCTTACTCCGTCTGATCTTGTAACGCCGGCCCAGCGTTCCATTGGCTGGCGTGCGCCTGACGCTGAAGCGTATCATACGTGGTTCGCGTGGCGCGATCCGGCCGGTCAACTGGTCTTCCCCATCTGTAGTGAAGACAAGGCCGCTGTCTTGCCTTGGCGGCCTTCACGGCCCGCGGACCTGGACGTGCATCAAAAGCACTCCAGGTTCCGTCTTATCATGCAGGACACATAGGTCGACTGGGTCCCTATGTCAAGTGGGTCTACAGGACTCGCGAATAGGGATCCGCCAAGCAAATTGGGTACGCATCGCTTCCAGCGTGCGCATCCTTAGGCCCGCACGCTGGAAGAACCGCGTACCAAGAGGAGGATCTTTATGCAGAATAATCACTGTCGCATATTCAAGGCTGGGACCGCGCTCGCTGTGGTGTGTCTCCTTTTTTCTACTTCGACAATCTCGCTTGGCTGGGGAGCCGGCGGCCACATGATGGTTGCCTCTATCGCTTTCAAGCGGCTTAACCCTAACGCCAAAGCGCAGGCGAGGAAGTTGCTGGCGATTCCAATCGCTCCCTCCACGGTCACCAGGAAGAGCTCCGACTTCGTCAACGCGGCGCACTGGCCTGATGACGTGAAGAAGCTACCAGGCTTTGAGTTCTCCGGAGACCTTCACTTCGTCGACATTCCGTTCTCGACTGACGGCACGACGCTACCGACAGATCTGCCCAAGCCGGAGAACATAGTCAAGGCCTTGGGCCACTACGTGGACGTGCTCAAGACGAGCACTGACCAGAATAAGCAGGCCCAGGCGTTGCGGTTCATCATCCACTTTGTCGGCGACATCCACCAACCACTTCACTGCGCCACGAAGGTCGACAAGACGCATCGCGAAGGCGATCGGGGCGGTAATGATCTGCTCATCAAGGTTCGTGGGCGCAACGTGAAGCTCCATAGCTACTGGGACGGCGGAATCGATAGCTTTCCGAGGGAAGGACCCAACTTCGCGCCGCCGCCTCTCGACCAGATCCCTCCCGCGGTCGCTGTCGCACTGCAGGGTAATCCAGACACCGACCCTGGTTTGAAACTGAATGATCCGTTGAATTTTCAGGCGTGGGCGGACGAAAGCAACAACCTCGCGAAAGAGGTCGCCTACAAGAATATTGCGAACGGACAAACGCCCGCCAACGCGTACAGGAAAGCGGCGATAAAGGTAGCGAGGAAGCGGGTCGCTTTCGCAGGGTACCGACTTGCGGCGCTGCTCAATGCGATTTGGCCGGATTCACATTAGCCTGTCCTGGATGGCTCGCGCAGGAGTTCCGACGCGACATGCTCGCTTTGAAACGAGCGGCGCGCGGTGGCAGAGACAAGATCGAGGCTGTCCAGAGCAAACGTCGTCACCGAATGCAGAATCAAGCTTGCGCCTGACATCTCAAGGAACTCCTCTACACTGACTTCCACTTTGTAGGCGAGTGATCCGGGCTGAAGGAATCGGTAGCCAACCGATTCGAGAACGCAACGGCCTCTCTTCGGGTGTGAAGTAATAGATGTCGTAATCGAGGGTGATCAAAACAAACCGGCCCGGCAAGCTCATCTGGAACCTTTGGTGTCTGGTGATAACAAGGCTGCTTCTCCGTTGCCTGCTAGCGACTCTTCTTCGCCTCATCAGCTTTCAGCGGCCAACCCTCGGAGTCGGTTCGCGCAGCCTTCAGCAGTTTCTCAATATGAGCGACTACGTCTGGATGCTTCGCAGCAACATTATTCTGCTCGCCTATGTCTTCATCAAGATCGTATAGCTCCACCGGCTTGCCCGCTTCCAGTCGAACCGCCTTCCAGTTCTTCACTCTTATGGCCTGCTGGAAGCCTCTCTCAAAGAATTCCCAATACAAGTAGTCGTGGTGCCTCTGCTCTTTGCCAAGTAAGGTGGGGAGCAGAGAGATACCATCGATCTTCTTCGGAGCGTTCGCGCCGGCTATCGCTGCGGCGGTTGGCAGGAAATCCCAAAAGGCCCAAACCCGCTTACTAACAGTGCCTGCTCTTATCCTGTTCGGCCATCGCACGATCATTGGCGCGCGAATCCCACCCTCGTATAAATCGCGCTTGATTCCACGAAGCGGCCCTGAACTATTGAAGAAGTCCGGATCGCCGCCACCCTCGCGATGCGGACCATTGTCGCTTGTGAAGAACACGATGGTGCTCTCATCGAGGCCGAGTTCCTTTAGCAGTGTCATCATTCGCCCCACGGATTGGTCGAAGCGGTCTATCATCGCCGCGAATGCAGCGCGCGGAGTCTCCTGCTTCGTATATGTTCCTCCGCCAGGAAATGGCTTCTCCGGATACTTGCCCAGGTATTTTTTCAGGGAATCGTCCGGAACCTCGAGAGACGCATGAGGGATGGTGAGAGAGAAATAAAGAAAGAAGGGGTTGTCTTTGTTCTTCTTGATAAACTCAAACGCGGCATCAACGATTAGATCATGGCTATACTGTGTGCCATCCAGCAGGACTTTCTCCGAATTCTTATACAGATGGTCAGTATAGTACGAGTGCGCATGCGTCTGGTCGAGGTAGCCAAACCACTCATCGAACCCCTTCCGGTTTGGGTGTCCGGTTGTGCCCTCCACCCCAAGTCCCCATTTGCCGAACCCGCCGGTGACGTAGTTTGCCTGCTTCAGCGTCTCGGCCACCGTGAGGTCTTGCGGGCGCAGAGGCATTCCCCCGTCAGGTTTATTACCCCGCACCAGAGTATGGCCGGTATGCAATCCAGTCATCAGGGCACATCGTGAGGGAGCACAAACCGTGTTGCCGGCGTAGACCTGCGTAAAGCGCATGCCCTCCACGGCTAATTTATCAATGTTGGGAGTCGTGAACCTCTTTTGCCCGTAACAACTCAGATCGCCATATCCCAGATCGTCGGCCAGAACAAAGATGATATTTGGCTTGTGGTCTTTGAAACCCCTACCCATCCGCGAGGCAAGAGTAATTGAGGGACTGATCGATAGCAGGGCTAGAGCTCCGACCAGGAGCAGTATCAGAGATAGAGTTGCCTTCCGGTCTCTCACACTTTCACCTCGTATCCCTGGTATCTCAACTACGGGAGTGTCTACTGACAAGCTGTGGCGGAACGCGCTGTGTCAACAATGTCGAGAATCCAGTGTCCCTTGCCGGCTTGTCTGCTGTTGGATCATACAGGGTGTTTTGTCGCTCACTCGACATTTGTTGTCACAATATCGAAAGACAAAGGGGACGGTCAATGCGTAGAATGCTGCCTGACTTGAGGCAAGACAAGGAGGACGACATGTTGAAATCTGCGAAGATAGTGGCTTTCCTTCAGGTTTCAGACCGCGCGAAGGCCAGGGCGTTCTATGTCGACGTCGTCGGGCTTCGATTTATCAGCGAGGATCCGTTCGCGCTTGTCGTGGAATCAAATGGAACGCGGGTGCGGATCGGAGAGGTACCGGATCTCAAGCCGGCGCAAGGCACAGTCCTTGGATGGGAAGTCCCGGACATAGAAGAAGCCATATCTGACCTGCTGACAAGGGGCGTCGAGCTTCAGCACTACGGCTTTAACGGGCAGGACGAGCGAGGGATCTGGACGACGCCCAATGGCGATAAGGTAGCCTGGTTCAAAGATCCAGCCGGCAATGTCCTGTCAGTCAGTCAACACGTCTAAGAGCCTGATGCCAGAGCGAGGCGCAACTCTGGCTAAAGAACCAGGCGCGGCGCGGACAGGCCTCTTCAGGGCAACACCACGAGATCGAATCGGGCTTCACTTCGATGCTACTATCGCGGGGGCGTCTGCGCTTGGCGCCTCTTTCGCCGATTCGCGCATCCAACGCTGCAACTTCTCCATGTCCCTGGTCACCGTTCGCGAGGCCGCAAACAATACCAGCGTCAACAAGGCTCCAAGTACAGGGACGATGTACAGGGCGAGGCGCAATCCCTCTCCTTTAAACGGCTCAAGCGCCTCGCGAGTCAACTCGATCACCCCCGCCGCCCTCGCCGCATTCGCCGTGAAGGAGTCGCTCGCAAGCCCCATCCCTACCGGTCCAAGCGACGCGCCCAGCACGTACATCGCGAAGAAGTAGAGCGCCATCGCCGTGCCGCGAGAGGCCGGCTCTATTATGTCTTGAATGCTCGAATACACGGTCGAGTAGTACGCATACGAGGACCCGACGCCTATTCCCATCAGCAGCATGAATGGGGTCAAGCTTCCTTTGCCGAGTCCCAGGGCGAGGAACGTCATTGGGACCGACGCCAGCAGGAAGAGCGCCCCGACGAGCAATCGGCCGTTCTGCTTCCTCTTCATCAC
>JBGPFL010000109.1:0-9513 GCA_041483295.1 Blastocatellia bacterium
AAGAGATCGACCGTCTAGTGCGCGACAAATATCCTGACGAATTGCCGCACGTTCGATACATCCTGCGTGAAAAGTGCGATCGAATCTATGCGTATCAACGGAGATTGGCTTGAATGTGACGATGGAGTGATCAGGCCGAGTGTAAAGGGGATGGTGCGTCTGGCCCATGGGCAGTGGGTTGAAGTCACGTTCCTGCTCGACGCCGGCGCCGATCGGACGGTCTTCAGTGCTTGGTTTCTTCTTTGCTTAGGCCTCTGGCGGTCGGCGAGTCGGGGCAAAATCATCTCGCTGGTGTCGGCGGTCCGGTTAACTCCGTCACCGTCGAAACGGCCGTGGGTTTCATCAAGGATGATGGTCGACGGTTCAACGTGAGGGACACCTTTCATGTCTTTACCGAAAGCGAGAGCAGCGACTTGTCTGTGCTAGGCCGGGATATAACCAACAACTTCGGCGTCATCTACGATTATCCCAACCAACTCGTGGCCCTACTTTCACTGCCGCATTATTACGAGATCAGAAGACCATCTTGAAGAGCCCTAACAGTAAGAACTACGGAAGGGGAAGAAGGGTCCGGTTTGAGATTGTTGACACTCGGTTACCCTGAATCTCAATACGCTCAAGCTCGATCCCTCCGAAACTCCGCAGGTGGTGCAAGAGACAATGGCAACTATGAAACGAACATCCATCAGCCTGGGCTTTATCTTGATTGTTTGTTCGCTGGCCCTCTCTAGTTCCCCTGCGCCCCTGGTTACAGCCTCTGATGACGAAACGAACTGGCCGCAGTGGCGAGGGCCGAATGCCAGTGGCATCTCGACGGAAAAGAATCTGCCCACTGAATGGAGCGATACCAAGAACGTTCAGTGGAAGACCGAGATTCCAGGACGTGGGCATTCGTCGCCCATCATCTGGGGCACGAAGATCTTTCTGACCACTTCGATCGAAGGCCCCATCGTGCCGGGCGCGAAAGCCGTCACCCACATCCGCCACGGCGAGGTGTATCGCCATCCGGATAGCGTCGCCGGAGATCATAGCTACACCATCAAAGTCCTTTGCGTGGACCGCGAGACGGGCAAGATTCTCTGGGAGAAAACTGCCTACGAAGGAAACGTCTACGACGACCGCCATCGGAAAAACACTTTCGCTTCGGCCACGCCGGTCACTGATGGAAAGTACGTTTGGACGTTCTTCGATGCGGAGGGAATCTGCTGCTACGATTTCGACGGCAAACTCATCTGGAAAACATCGCTGGGCAAGTTCGCCAAGATGGGGATGGGTAACGGCATGTCGCCGGTGCTCTACGAGAATCTGGTGATCCTCCAATGCGATCAGGAAGACGGCGGCGCGGGATCGTTTATCGCGGCGTTGGACAAGCTCACCGGTAAAGAAGTTTGGCGCATGCCACGCACGCAGCGCAAAACCTGGGCGACGCCGGTGCTTGTTCATACCCCGCAGCGGACGGAACTGATCGCGAGCGGCGCTGAAAGCACCGTTTCTTATGATCCGGCAACCGGCAAGGAACTATGGCGCTCGGAAGGCGTCATCTCTCATGCGATTCCGAGCGCCGTGACAGGCCACGGCATGGTTTTCGTGTCGGGAGGCTCGTCGGGCCAGCCAAAGCTCGCGATAGGCATCCGTCTCGGCGGCTCCGGCGATGTCAGGGGCACACCTTACGTCGTTTGGAGATACAACAAGGGTACGGCCTATGTGCCATCACCGATCTTGTATGGCGATTACCTCTACCTCATGACCGACAGCGGCATAATCACTTGTCTCGAAGCCAGAACCGGCGAGGTCAAGTATGAAGGGGGCCGCGCGCCGGTGCCCGCCACGTTCACATCTTCGCCCGTGGCCTTCGATGACAAGATCCTGCTGACGAGTGAAGATGGTGATACCTTCGTCATCAAAGCCGGCCCTGTGTACGAAGTGATCCGCACCAACTCGCTCGGCGAGCCGGTCTATGCTTCAATAGCCATCGGCGCAGGCAAGCTCTTTATTCGCGGCTCAACGCATCTCTACTGCATCGGCAAGAAATGAGCGCGCCTGATTCACATAAGGGATGCTGTAGGTCGGATCCCGGATCCCGGAGGCCGCAGCCGAGCCCTAAAGTTTCGCCGTTATGCTCGTTAGGAAAATCTATGAATGAAGAACGCAGAACCCTTGTCGCTTCTGATTCAGGGATCTCTATCCGGTCTCTCAGCGATATCTCAGACGCGCTTGGCGCCTGTATCGGTGCAAAGGGTCTCATTCTCACTGAGGGTGATTTAGCACCAGAATTCTTCGATCTTCCCAGTGGGTTGGCGGGCGAAGTTTTTCAGAAGTTCATCAACTATAAGGTACGAGTTGCGATTGTCCTGCCAGACCCAGACGCCTATGGTGAGAGATTCAGTGAACTTGCTTACGAGCATACATCACACAGTATGATTCGATTCGTTCGTTCTCAAGATGAAGCGAAAGCATGGCTGGACCCTTAACGAAGTCATTCAAGATGGACCGACGAAGATTTTGCCGCACGGCTGCGGGTTCGCTGGGCGGCTTGGCTGCGGGCGCCGCTTTCGGTCAAGCGTCCAACCAAAAGTCGGTCCCTGAAGTCGGGCTGTTTGATGCCAGGACTTTCAAGAGCGCGGGCGGAGAGACCTTGCCCTATCGCCTCTTTGTTCCCAAACCCTACAACTCGAAAAAGAGCTACCCGCTCGTCGTCTGGCTGCATGGCGGTGCAGGACGAGGGGTAGACAATCTTAAGCAGATCACGGGCGGCAATACGGCCGGCGCTACGATCTGGGTCAAGTCAGAAAACCAAACCAGGAATCCCTGCATAGTCGTCGCGCCGCAGTGCCCAGAGAATAGAGAATGGACCAACTCCGACAGAGTGTCGCTAGACGCCACACCAACACCTTCCTTGATGGAAAAGATGGTAGATGCGATGACACCTTCAGAGTATCTGCTCGCAACCTTTGAACTGATCGAGTCCCTATCGAAAACGTTGCGCATTGACGCCAACCGGATTTACATATCTGGGCAGTCAATGGGTGGGTTTGGCACCTGGGCGCTGATCGCCGCATACCCGGAAAGGTTCGCCGCTGCCGTGCCATTGTGTGGCGGCGGCACTCCAGCGAACGCATCGCGCCTGACGAAGCTCGCCATCTGGGCCTTTCACGGAGACAAAGACCCGGTTGTGCCCGTCTCGCTCACCCGCCGCATGATCGAGGAGATCAAAAAGGCTGGCGGACATCCGAAATACACCGAGCTTCAAGGCGCAGGGCACCTTATCTGGGAACAAGTTTTCGGTGATCCTGAGTTGATGCCGTGGGTCTTCGCCCAAAGGAGAACTGTGAAGTGAGGTGTCTGGTTCCTTACAATTTGGTCTGCATCAGAAGTAGGATCTAATCGGAACGAAGTCAAGCCTGACCGCTCGTCCTCGGCTCGCCGACCAGTTCTTGGGAGGTCGACGCGCTGCACTTTTCTCGTTGATAAGACCAACGTTCGCGATTAGCATGGGCGGGTTTACGATGGCCGGCTTCTCGAGGAAGGAGATTCAAGATGACTTCGAGGATCGTTCGCTCGATCATTGTCGGGTTGGCGCTGATACTGCTTGCAGGGGGCGCCTTCGTGCGCGCCGGTCGAGTAGGAGCATCGGCCCGCGAGGTGACTTTCAGCAGGGACGTCGCGCCCATCTTCTTCAACAAGTGTACAGAGTGCCATAGGCCTGGAGAAATTGCTCCGATGTCGTTGCTCAGTTACAAGGAGGCGAGACGCTGGGCCCGCTCGATACGTGAAAAGGTGCTGAACCGAGAGATGCCACCCTGGCTCGCGGATCCTTCTCACGGAGGAACCCTCAACAAGGCGAGTGAAATATGAACCGAAGAGAGTTTATCCACAAGGCAATAGTCGGCACAGCAGTTACTGGTCTGATTTCTGCTAAGAAAGCCGATGCCAAAGGCGTCAAATGGCAAATTGGCTGTTTCAACCGCCCCTGGACGAAATGGCCCTTCGATCAAACGCCCAAAGAGATCAGAACAGCAGGTTTCAAGACTATGGGCCTGCTCAGCCGCACGAGAGAAGAGCCGTTCATCGGCGCGGAGGCTACTCCAGAATACTTGCAAGCACTCAAGACTCGGATTGCGGTTTCAGGCCTCACGGCAAACATGGGGGCGCTGCGATCGCGCCACGACATCCCGCTCGAAGATTCTATCCGCGACGTCCGCAAGCAGATCGACAACGCTCGGTTCCTCTCGCTCAAGTACGTGTTGTCGTTCGGTGCGGACAAGGCCGAAGAGTTTGCGCATTACTTCAAGGTGATGAGCGACGCGGCAGCTTACGCTGAGGATAAAGACGTCAAGCTCGCGATGAAGCCGCACGGCGGCATTAGCGGCTCCTCAGGCGAAATACTGCGCGTTATCAAAGAGGTCAATCATCGCAACTTCTCGATCTGGTATGACGCCGGGAACATCATCTACTACACCGGCAAAGACCCCGTAGCCGAAATTGATCCGATTGTGAAGCACATCACCGGCTTCTGCGCGAAGGACTGCGGCGAACTCAAAGGGGATGTGATGATCCAGTTCGGCGCGGGCAGAGTCGATTTTCCGTCCGTGTTCAAGAAGCTGAAGTCCGCCGGCTTCAACGGGCCGGTGATGGTGGAGTGCTGTAAAGTGGGGCAGACGCCGGAGGAGACTACGACTAACGCTCGCGTTAACCGCGTGTTCCTCGAGAATGTGATGGCGTCGCTTTGACGGTCAACCAGACTCGCGTCATCAATCGCCGAACACATGTTGGGCGGTCAACGTGAGTACAGTAGGGCGAAAGAGGGAGTCAAATGCAAAGCTCAGCCAAAGATGTGGCGAGTTACATACGAGAAGCCTCGCAAGAACGGCAAAAGTGTCTCACCAGGTTGAGGAAGCTTTGTCTGGATACACTCGCAGGCTTCGAAGAAGGCATGGACTATCGGATGCCCTGTTACAAGAGGGAGGGCGTGGTAGAGGTCGCGTTCGCTAGCCAGAAGAACCACATCTCGCTGTACGTAAACATAGAAGGTGTAGTGAAGGCCAATCGCGAATTGCTTAAAGGTTTGAACGTGGGCAAAGGCTGCATAAGGTACACCCGGCCGGAACAGATAGATTTCAGTGTTGTGCAGAAGTTGCTATCAGAGACACTTGAATCTCAAGAAGACTCCTGCTAAATCTTTCTTCGCCAGTGCCGCCTGACAATCGGTTCGGACAGCGATGTCGGTCCCTCGAACGTAGCCGACGACTGGAGAGGAGATAACGCCGGCCGCCCGGCTGGAGTCGTTTGGCGGAACGGGTGCGAACGCCTGATCTTTGTACTCTCAAATCGTCATCAGGAGGGCAGTATGTCTCAAGAGAATGTGGAGACGATACGCAATATCTATGGGGCTTTTCGCAGGGGTGATGTGCCGGCGGTCCTCGCCCAGATGGATCAGAGCATCGAGTGGAGGGAGGCCGAGAACTTCATCTACGCGGACCGTAACCCCTACATTGGGCCGCAGGCGGTGCTCGAAGGAGTGTTCATGCGACTGGGTTCAGACTGGGAGGAGTTCACCGTCACGCCGGAGGAGTGGCTCGACGCCGGCAATCACGTGGTGGTGCTCGGCACGTACAGCGGGACCCACAAGGCCACGGGCAGAGACGTGCGGGCGCAGTTCGCGCACATTTGGAGCGTGATGGGAGGGAGAGTGGTTCGGTTCCAGCAGTATACCGACACGAAACAGTTCGCGGAGGCGGTCGCCGGATCGTGAAGGCGGCCGGGAAAGGCGAAGGCTCTTTCGATGACCGAGTCACAATCGCGGCCCGTTAAACCTGAGGGAATGCATGACGTGCGCTGAAGCACTGGCATTTGTCGAACACTGTGGCGTAGTACTGATATCAGCCAGGGGACCCGTCCCGAAGCTGACCGAAGCGATTGTCAACGAGCCGATCAAAGGCAGTTGGTGGGCTCATCCGAAAAGCCATCACATCTTTGCGATTGTTGAGGCCCTGGCCGATTCGGAGGATATTCTCGTGTGCCGTCTCGTGGGTGGGAAGCTTACACTCGTGCATCGGCGCCTCTGGCCGGCATTGGTTCGATTGGCGAAGCGATTCCCAGTGCAAAATGTTTCGAAGGTACGCCAGGAACATACAGATGCCGGCCACCATGTAAATCACGAGATCCCTTTTCCTGGATGGGTTCCGGCGGAAGTGAGCGAACAGGCGAAGGGCATGGGTGAAGAGGAGGCTCTCGCGCTCCTTGGTCCCTGGGCAATTGCGCCCGACGCGACGCTCAAGGGGCCTCGCCGCTTGGGGCGCCTCTCCTGACCTACTACGTTCCTGGTCACGTTATTGGCGAGGTTAGAGTTGATGGCAAAGACGGATCGAAAAAAGCTGCCTGCCAATCCTCCCGAGTCTACTACGCAGGCGTGCGCGAAGGATTCGTAGCTGTGAGAAAAAGAGCGCCCGGTTTTCCACTGGAGTGGCCGGGCGCTCTTCTTGACTTAATCAATCGTCGGCTTACAAGTTCTGCAGATTTAGAATTGTCGACAGAACGTTGCCCAGGAGGCTGCCCACGCCATTCGAGTATCTACCGTACTGGGACCGGCCGTAGTAGCCGTCTTCGTATCCACGACGGAAGCCCTCGCGGAAGTAATAGCGGTAGTCGTTCAAGTCAACATAGTAACCGCTATAACCATAGGTGGCGTCCTGATAGGCAAACGAGTCCTGGTAGTTAGAGCGCCAGCGATCCTGCCTGTCCGACTGGCCGGCACGAATGCCCTGATCATATCCCAGATTCACAGCCTGCCGGAGCATGTCTGCGCCGTACTGATTCACCTGGTAGTATCGTCCACCTCGATTGTAACGATACTGGAAAGGCGCGTAGGAATAGTTCCAGCTTTGTAACCGTAGCTGGTCCTGACGGAGCCGTTCCAGATACAGTTGCTGATAACGCAACTGATTCAGCCGCCGCTGTCGCTCGAGATCGGACTGCCGCTGACGATCGAGACGCTGCTGCCATTGCTGCTGTTGTCGATATTGGTTAAGACGCTGATCCCTGTCGTGCTCATTCCATCGGCGTTCCTGCGCCAATTTCTGTTGCTGGTCGTACTGGTTTCGCGCCCGCTCCAGGCTTTGTTGAGTCAATCGCTGCTGTTCCAGCCTGCGACTCTCCTGGCTCTGCTGGCTCTGCTGTTCCTGCTGTTGGCGGCGCCTCAAACTATCCTGGTTCTGTTGCCCTTGCTGTTGCTGCAGCCTGCGGCTGTCCGTATTCTGCTGAGGCTGTTGATTCTGCTGAGGCTGCTGTTGCTGCTGCCTTTGCTGCTTCCTTAAAGCCTTCTGCTGCTGTTGCTGTTCTTGTTGCTGTTGCTGCGGCGGCGGTTGCTGCTGCTGCCTCTGGGCCTGCTTCTCCTGCTTCCTCGCGGCCTTCTCTTGTTTACGCTGGGAATCCTGTTGGAGCGGGCTCGCTTGAACGCTCGTCCCTAGAAGTAACGCTCCCCCGATAACCAACGCAATGCTCGCTTGACTCAATTTGTTGACTCTCATGACAACCCCTTCCTGGTATGACCTCAATCCTACCTATGCATACCGACCATACCTATCTGCAAAATTCATTCCGCGGTGCTAACTGTGGATTCAGCGCGTGTTTCACGCTCCTGCGCACTAAACCGGGACACCGTTTCGTGCATAGGTAAACCGCATGGGTTACAGTTCGATGCACCGACCTTCAGCCCGAAACCACGTTCCTTTCCTTCGTTCTTCCACCCCGGCCTCCAGTCATGTTGAAAGCGAGCCACCTCGGACCCACGACCGCCGGCTACCGACTAGCTGCTTTTCGCGACCTCGACAGGGAGATCCAATTTGATCGTCCTGGGAGGCAGGCATAACTCGTTTGTGCAGGATTGGAACCTCACCTCCACCCGCAGCTTATATGTCCCTGCGGGTGCGCGGGGAGATATCCGCACCGGAAGTGTGAAGGTAACTGCCTCCTCATAGAACTCCGTCTCGATATCGAAGTTTTCGTCGTGAGCGGTCAGCGGGGCCGGCGATTCGACCGTCCCTCCCAGCTCAAAGACTTGATCCGGTGGGACGATGATGCGTGTTGGCCTCGGACCACCCGCCGGCTGTTCCGTGGAATAGAGATGCCAACCTTGCTCTATGCGGGCTTCCATCTGTACTTTGAAGACGCTACCTGGCTTGATCGGCTGTGAAGACCCATCCATCTTCAGCGACCAGTTGATGGGATCTGGAGGCTTCTGATTGGCGGCCCACGCGGTTGATAAACCGAGAAGCCCGGTCAGCAATTGCCGCACGAAACGCCGACTCAAACTTTGGCGCGTCATCATTAGGGCGTTCCCCTACTTGGTTGAGACTGCCTGAAGGGAACCAACCTTCAAAGAGACGGTCTGCAGCACCTGCTTAGTCTTGTCGTCTTGAACGAAGGCGACCACCGAGAGATTGCCTGGATTGATCACGTGCTTCTTTTCGGCGAATGTGTACTTGTCCTCGCTCCGGCTCTTCTCGAAATCATCCAGATGCTTCTTGAGTTCCTCGGTGATCGCATTGAGATCGAACCGCCACTGAATTGGCGCCAGCTTGGATCGGTCGAGTGCAAAGCCGCCGGCGTTCTCTCCGGCGAGGCTGCGCACCACCATTGGATGGAACCGAATTCCGTTTTCGCCATTGAAGCGCAGGCTCTCCTCCACAAGCGCCAGCTGGAGTCTGAGCTGGGACGAATCACGCTTGACGTTGGCGACGGTCGCAGTAACTTTCACCACCGGGCCAGTGACGTTTGCGTTGAGCTTGATCTCGGCTTCCGCCGGAGCCTCGAGTTGCTTCTCGATGAAGGGGCTGAGCCGGTCGTAGACTTCGACGGCCATTGTGCGCGATCCTCCGCCGGATTGGCTTGAGTCGCCGTCGATGGCGAAGCTTGGGACCCCTCTCACGCTGTAGTACTTCGCGCGCGCCTGGGTTGATGGGTTTGTCATCGGATCGGGTACGGGGATGTGCTGATGATACATCATCACTATCACATCCTTATTCCGGTAGCGTTCGAGAAAGGCATCGAATGCGAGATCGGCCGCAACGCAGGGAGGGCAGCCTGAGCCTGTGAACACCTCTGACAGGACAGTTCTGTCGGTGCGTGCGGCTGTAGGTTTATAAGGCTCCACCTTGATTGGGCTGGGAAACTCTTTTTCGTACTTTGCGTCCAGCATCTCATCCAACCCCGCCAGCGAATCCTGATGAGTCTTGCGATAAGCGGTCTCCAACCTCGCGCGGCCGGACGCATCCATCCGTCCCGATATGGCTGCGGCGGACAGGTGGGTGAGCGCCTGATCATACTTGCCCTGCTTCTCGGCGATCTCTGCGAGACCAAGAGCAGCGGTGCGAAGCATCGTCGGATTAGCATCACCAGGAGGGACAGCATTAAAGGCTGCCTTGAATGCTTTCTCGGCTTCTTTGGTCTTACCCTTCTTCAGGTATATGCGCCCCATTATCGTTTGGTATGATGCGCGGGCCTGGCGCAAGGACT
>JBGPFL010000110.1:0-9489 GCA_041483295.1 Blastocatellia bacterium
ACCGCCACCGGGAAGCCTGTGGTGGAAATGGACGGGCACACATATGGAGTCGCTGCGGTGCTGTTCAGCCCCAACGGTAAATTGATTGTCACGACGAGTGGGCGCGGCCCAGTGCGATTGTGGGAAGCGAGCAACGGGAGAAGGGTGGCGGTCCTGGAAGAAGATGGATTTTACTCCGCTATGTTTAGCCCCGACGGTCAACTCGTCGTGACGACCGATGGTCGTGCCGTGCGGTCCTGGAGAACAGACACCGGAGAGAGGATGAAGGAACTACCAGGGTACGGAATAGAAAACCCGGAGTTCAGTCCGGACGGCAAGCTCATCGTCAGATCCGTCGATAAGAAAACGCTGGGGGTGTGGGAGGCGAGGACGGGCCTTAACTCAACCTTAGATATCAAGGACTTCTCCGAATACGAGATAGGCGCAGCGTTCAGTCCCGATGGCAAGTTCGTGATAATGACAGGCGGATATGGCCGCACGTCGCCATATCTGTGGAAGGTTGGTGCGAGTAGTGGTTTGTTCTTGCGCGGTCATGACCGTGATGTAACCAGCACATCTTTCAGCCTGGACAATAAGTTCGTCCTAACCGCAAGCGCAGATCGAACCGTGCGGGTATGGGAAACCGAAACAGGCAAGAGCGTCGGTGAACCACTCAGACATCTGGACCCGGTGAACACCGCTGTCTTTAGCCCCAACAGGAACTTTGTCCTTACCGCGAGTGATGACGGGATCGCGCGAGTGTGGGACCCAGGCTCGGGAAAGCTACTTGCCGAACTGCGAGGACACAAAGATAAAGTCACGAGCGCCGCCTTTAGTCCCGATGGCAGGTTAGTTGTCACTGCAAGCGATGACAAGACGGCCCGCGTGTGGGAGGTGGGTATGAAGCAAAGCTTGGCCGAACTGCAAGGCCAGATCGGCAGTCTGTTCGGCCACGCCTTCAGCCCCGACGGCAGGTCTGTTGTGACGGCCAGTCTTGACGACGTAGTGCGAAAGTGGGATGTGGCGACGGGGCAAATCGCAGCCGAACAACACGGTCCGGCCGTGAGCAGTCTCAATCATAGCGCGGCGCTTAGCCCGGATGGGAAGCTTGCGGTTGTGGCAGGTGATGACAGTATCGCGCGACTGTGGGACGCATCGACCGGACGAAGCGTATCCGAGTTGCGTGGCCACACTCAGCACCTCCAGAGCATTGCGTTTAGTTCTGACGGTAAGCTCTTGATTACGGCCGGCAAGGACGGGACCGCGCGCCTATGGGAGGTCAGCACAGGTAAGTCGCTACAAATCGTGCGAGGAGACAAGTATTCCAGACTCAACGCGGGATTGAGCGCTGACCACAGGTCTGTCGTTGTCTGGGATCAAAACATAGCGCAGGTATGGGAGGTCGGCACCGGGAGAAAAATAGCTGAGGTGCGGAATATTGCTATCCAGAAGGCAACTATCAGTCCCGATGGCAGATTTCTCGTGACGACTGAAGACTACGGGTCGACCTTATGGGATGTGACCAGGGCAGTCGGCGAAGAGAAGATCATCAAAGAGGGTGTGAGCATAAGCCTGGTAGAGCCAAATGGCGCTCACGATAGGCCCGGTTTTGACGCTAGCTTCAGCCCGGACGGCCGCTTCATAGTCGTCGCGGGCGGGAAAACCGCTCGGGTATGGGATGCGCGGGAAGCGCGCCCCCTGTTCGCACTGCAAGCACACACGGAGTACCTGAACAGCGCCTCCTTCAGCGAAGACGGCAAGTTCATTGTCACGGCGAGTCTTGATAAGACAGCGCGAGTGTGGGATTCCGCCGGCAATCCTGTTGCCGAGTTGCGCGGGCACACCGGCCCGGTCCTGAGCGCCGCCTTCAGCGCCGACGGCAGGTTTGTCGTCACTGCGAGCGATGACAAGACCGCGCGCGTCTGGGAGACGAACACCGGACGCAATCTTGCTGTATTGACCGGCCACCTAGGCAAGGTATCGAGCGCAGCCTTCAGCCGCGACGGGAAGCTTGTCTTCACGCTGAGTGGGGCTGTGCTCAACAAGTTCGCGCACGACCTCAATGCAAGCGATAACACGGCGCGCGTCTGGGATGCGAGCACCGGGCATAAGCTATCCACTATGCCCGGAGGGATCGCAGCATTTAGCCCTGATGGGACGCTGGTTGTTACTGCGGTTGAAGATGACATGGCGTGGATCTGGGAGACCGGCTCGGGGCGCACCGTGGCCAAACTGCACGGGCATACGGATAGAATTACCAGTACGGCATTCAGCCCCGACGGCAAACTGGTTGTGACCGCTGGTAGCGACACCACTGCGCGTGTCTGGGAGACTGCCAGCGGACGCAACCTGGCCGTCCTGCGCGGCCACAGAGGCCTAATTAACAGCGCGGCGTTCAGTCCTGATGGCAAGTTCGTCGTCACCACGAGTGGCTACGTTAGTCAGCCCGGTAGCACCGCCAGGGAGGACGACAATACCGCACGAGTGTGGGAGGTGAACACCGAACGCAACGTAGCCATAATGCGACACTCTGGATGGGTGAACCAAGCTGCATTCAGTCCCGACGGCAAGTTTGTTGTCACAGCGAGCGCCGATAAGACTGTGCGAGTGTGGGAAGCGAGTACGGGACACAGCATCGCCACCCCGAAAGAACATCAGGGTAAGGTGTTGGACGCCGTGTTCAGCCCCGATGGTCGGTACATCCTCGCTGTTAGTGACGACTCTAACGTGCGCGTGTGGGAGAGGGATACAACCACTGTCATCAGCGAACTGCGCGGGCATCGGGGCAAAATAAATAGCGCCGCCTTCAGCCCCAATGGAAAATTCATTGTCACCGCAAGCGCAGACCATACAGCACGAATATGGGAGACCGGCACGGGACAGACTGTGGCCGAATTGCTGGGGCAAGGAGGCGAGGTGCGAGGCGCCGCGTTCAGCCCCGATGGGAGGTTCGTGATTACCTGGAACAGTGGTCCGAACTTAACAGCGCGCGTCTTTGTTTGTGACGTGTGCAGCACCACCGAAGACTTGATCAAACTGGCTCACGCACGGGCCAGGCGCGCCAAGCGAGAAGACTTGACCGCAGAGGAACGTCAGAAATACTTGCACGAGGCGCCGCGCAATTGAACTTTAACCTGCGCAGAATTTCTTCGGTGCCCGTGAGGGCTTTCGTAAAACGCCAGTCGTACGATAGGGATCTGCACGCTGAAGGGATTGCACAATCTTGCCGGTGAGCGACCATCCCATCAGTCAGTCCGGACGGTGCTCAGGGTCCGCGAACCCCGGGCACCGCCGTATGAATCAGCGACTAACGGCGATGGCGGCGGGAGCTATGCGAAGCGGCGCGCCTTTTCGATGAAACTAATCGGCCGCGCGAGCGGCCCCGCCGATGCGACCGCACTGCCGGCTCCTCTCGATATCGACCCGCGCGATGCCGCCCGCGACGGTCGCGAGTTGACGCGCGAATCGCTTTTGGAATCTTTACCGTCTGACCCTTTCGAAGCTCGCCTCGCGATGACATTCGATTGAGCCGCGCAATCTCCTTCACCGACACCTTATTGCGTCGCGCAAGCGAAGCCAGCGTGTCACCTTTCCTCACGTGATATGAGGCTACCTGAATACGGTAAGTAGGACGATAGCTGTCGGCAATATCCTCGCGGGGGATGACGACCTTGCGTACACGCTTCTCTTCGGGCAGCGCCGCGTAGGCGATCTCGAACTGCTTCTTCGTTCCCTTCGGCAACCTGATGGGGTACACCTGCCCGGGCGGTGAAGTGCCTCGCCGAAGCTCCGGGTTCATCTCCTCGACTGTGTCATAAGGAGCGCCCAACAGGTCGGCGACAACTTTCAAATCGGTCTGGCCCGGAACTTCGTAGATGTCGTAGTTGAGCGTCGGGTCGGGCTTTATGTCGAAGCCGTAGCGCTTCTGGTTCTTGCTGATAATCGTGATCGCCAGGATTATTGGCACGTAGTTTCGAGTCTCTTGAGGAAGCAAGCCCCGCTTATACATCTCCCAGAAGTCCGCATAGCCGCATCGAGCGACCGTGGCGTCGACCCGGTTCTCGCCCGAGTTATAGGCCGCCATCGCCAGCAGCCAATCCCCGGCGAAGTGGTCGTGCAAAAAGCGCAGATATCGGGCGGCCGCGCGCGTCGCCTTCTCGGGGTGCGACCGATCATCAACCCACGTTGTCTGGCTTAGGCCGTACTGGGTCCCGGTCGAGGGAACAAATTGCCATATGCCCTTCGCGGCCGCTCGCGAGAGGGCCCTCGGCTTCCATACCGACTCGGCCTGCGCCAGCCACATCAGATCCTGCGGCACTCTCTCTTCTTTGAAAATCTTCTCCACCATCTGCCGATAGCGCCCGGATCGCTGCAGGCCCACTTCCATCGTCGAGCGCCCGCGCCCCTCAGTGAAGTAGTTGATGAACTGAAAGACTGGCGGCGCCACTGAGAACTCGAAATCGAACTTACCGTAGACCTTCATGCCATCGGTCGTGGCGGCAGCCAGTTCGGACTCCTGGATCTTCGAAAGCTCGTCGAGCACTGCAGGCTCCACCGTCTCCGGCCGCTGTTCCACTGCGTGAATGTCGTCGGGTTGAGCTTCGTGCCTATGAATGCGGTCGAGGAGATCACGATAGTAGCGGTCGAGCTTCGCATTCGCTCGGAGATTGATGCCAGACATGAGCACGGCGTCTACGGCCTGGTCGAACATCCGCCGCGAGAGTTCTGCGTCGCCTTTTGACAGAGCCTCAACCCCAAGACGATAACTCTCATCGGCCCGGTCGATGACCCCCTGGATAGGGTCGGCGGGGCCTTGCCGCGCTGTTTGCGCAGACACGCCCAAGGGACCGACGATGGAAAGCACAAACGACGTTAGGAGGCATAGAACAATGGAGCGACCAGCATGTCTGTCTAGTCTCATCTTCTGATGTTACCCTTTCGATTCGGGATTGCTCGACAGGGACAGCCGCAACTCCAGCCGTGCTCCTACCCACGGCCACTAAAGGGGCTCACAAGCTGCAGCCTCGGCGCTCCCAATTCTTAATCTCTACCGGTTGGCCCCTTATACCACGTCAAAATCTGGCTAGTCAATAACTTGGTGGCTCTGCAACAAATTTGAAACAATTGGGGGTTTGTCCGTTGTCAGTGGTCAGTCGTCGGTTGTTGTTTCCTCTTGGACAACGGTCCACTGACCACGGACAACGGACGACTATCCAATCGCGGCCTTCAAGACCTGGCGTACGGAATCGACGAAGATGAACTCCATCTCTTTGAGCAGTTCTTTCGGGACCTCCTCCAGGTCACGGCGGTTCTGTTGAGGCAACACTATTGTAGTGACGCGGGCGCGGCGAGCCGCCAGGACTTTCTCTTTTATTCCACCGACCGGCAGCACGTTCCCGCGCAGGGTGATCTCTCCCGTCATGGCAACCGACCGTTTCACAGGCTTCCCGGAAAGCGCTGAGACAAGCGCAGTGGCAAGGGTCACGCCGGCAGAAGGCCCGTCCTTCGGAATAGCGCCCTCAGGAACATGCACGTGGACGTCGACGCGGCCGAACATCTCCTGGTCGATGCCCAGGTCTTCAGCCCTTGCCTTGGCCCAGGAGAACGCGGCCTGTGCCGATTCCTTCATCACGTCTCCGAGCTGGCCCGTCAGGAGTAGCGTTCCCTTGCCGGCCGTGAGCAGCGCCTCAATGAATAGAATGTCGCCTCCCGCCGGGGTCCACGCGAGCCCGGTCGCAACGCCGACCTGGTCCTTCTTGAGTACCTCTTCCGGATAAACGTGCGGTATTCCAAGAAAGTCCTGGAGATTATTTACCGTCACACGTACCAGGCCGTTGTTTCCCTCGGCCACCCGTCGTGCGACCTTCCGGCAGACGGTCGCTATGTCGCGTTCGAACTGCCGGAGGCCCGCTTCGTGAGTGTACTGGGCAATGACTCCTCTAAGCGCCGAGCGACTGATCGTGAGGTTGCGAACCGTGATTCCGTGAGCATCCATCTGTTTTGGAATTATGTGACGGCGCGCGATTTCGACCTTCTCCTCCTCCGTGTAACCCGCGAGCCTGATCGTCTCCATGCGATCGCGCAGCGCCGGGTGGATCGTGTCCAGCATGTTGGCGGTGGTCATGAACATAACGTTCGACAGATCGAAAGGAACACCCAGGTAGTTATCGCGAAACGAAAAGTTCTGCTCGGGATCCAGCACCTCCAGGAGCGCAGATGATGGGTCTCCCCGAAAATCCGCTCCGACCTTATCGATCTCGTCCAGCATAATCAGGGGGTTGTTGGTGCCCGCTTGTTGGATCGACTGAACTATGCGCCCCGGCATCGCGCCGATGTACGTTCGCCGGTGGCCTCGTATCTCGGCCTCATCGTGGAGTCCGCCCAGCGACAGCCGCTGAAACTTGCGATTGAGAGCGCGGGCAATGGACCGGCCGAGGCTCGTCTTGCCGACGCCGGGAGGCCCAACCATGCAAAGTATCGGTCCCTTGACCTTTTCCTTCAGTTTGCGGACGGCGAGCGATTCGACAATGCGCTCCTTGACCTTCTCCAGCCCGTAGTGATCTTCATCAAGGATGGTTTGGGCGCGCTTCAGGTCCAGGTTCTCTTCGCTGGCCTTGGACCAGGGCAGACTGACCATAACATCGAGGTAATTGCGCAGGGTCGCAGCCTCGGCGGCGTCCGGATGCATGCGTTCGAGTTTCTTGATCTGCCTGTCGACCTCTTCCTCGGTTGTTTGGGGCATGCTGGCCTGGAGCATTTTATCGCGGTACTGAGCGATCTCCTCCGCGAGCTCGTTGCCTTCGCCCAGCTCAGTCTGAATCGCCTTGAGTTGCTGTCTGAGATAGAACTCACGCTGGGTGCGGTCGATCTCGCCCTTCGCCTGGGTGTTGATCTCCTGTTGAACCAGGAGGACGTTGATCTCCCGAGCCAGAAGCTCGTTCACGCGGCGAAGGCGATCGACGGGGTTGAGCTTCTCGAGTACGCTCTGGGCGTCGGCGACCTTCAGCTCGAGGTTGGATGCCGCCACGTCGGCGAGGCGGCCGGGGTCCTCCAGATTGGCTACGATCGCCATGACCTCTGAGGAGACGTTCTTCCCCAAAGTGATGGCGCGCTCCAGCGATGCCCTAACATTTCTGATCAGCGCCTCGAGCTCCAGCTCATCGATGCTCGGTTCAGAATCAGCCAGCGGCTGAATATGAGCGAGAAGATGAGGCAGGTTCTCATCGTAACGAGTGACCGATGCGCGTGTCAGACCCTGAACGAGTATCCTGATGCGGCCATCGGGCATCTTGAGCATCCGCATGATCGCCGCCGCCGTGCCGTGATTGTAGAGATCGGGGCCGGTCGGCTCCTCTTTTTCCAGGTCTCGCTGGGCAACCAGCATGATCATTCGGTCCTCGGCCAGCGCCTGATCAACCGCGCGGATCGACCGTTCTCGCTGAACGAACAATGGAACGATCATGAAAGGGAAGATGACGATGTCCCTGAGCGGCAGCACCGGCAGAGTCTCCGGCAACTGTACTTGCTCGGGTGGAGCTTCAATCTGTACCTCCTCCGGCTCGATTATCGATGTTGACATATTTATCTCTGCTTTCCTCGCTGTTGATTGTAAGTTCGGGAGCTTGCGATTACAACCGGATGGCGGGAGTCGAGAAACCGGGTCTCTAGTTTATGGTTTCTGGTCTCTGGTTTGTGGTTTGGGGTCTCTGGTTTGAGCTGACCCGAGGAAACGAGAACCAGAAACCACAAACCAGAAACCATTCATTTGACGCGGCCCGACCGGACGAGCGTCTTAAGCTCGCTCATGAACTCTGAGACGTCCTTGAACTCAAGATAGACGGACGCAAACCTCACGTACGCCACCTTGTCGAGTTCCTTCAGCCGCCGCATAATCACTTCGCCTATCTTTTCAGTAGAGCGCTCTCGTTCCCGCGACTCTTGAACGTACTTCTCGACCGAGTTCACCAGGGCTTCGATCTTCGCAGTTGGAATGGGCCGTTTCTCACAGGCTTTCATAACTCCTGACAAAATCTTTTCGCGGTCGAAAGGCTCGCGTCGCCCATCCTTCTTGACGACCATATACGGTATTTCGTCGATGCGCTCATAGCTGGTAAAGCGTCGTTCGCATTTCATGCATTCTCGCCGCCGGCGAATGACGTCACCTTCACGGCTTTCACGCGAATCAACCACGCGGTCTTCTATATGCCCACAAAAAGGACATTTCATTGTTTTAGTCTCGCTCCAGATTTCTGTTCTCGTTTGCGCGATGCGTAGCCCAGCGTCGGTCGCCGAGCGCGTAAGCGAAGCGTGCGCCGTTCACACATCCCGTAACACCACGCTGTCGGGCGCAACAACTTCATGCACTACCTCCGGATGAACTACCTCCGGCTGAGGCGCTTTGCCGCCTGATTCAGCATCTTCAGATTGCTGCTCTCCTATACGCCTCAAGCGGTCAAGCGACAGACCTTCCTTCAGAACGTAGTACAACCCGAACAGTGTCGCGGGGGCGAATACAACCAGGTGCAATATGATGGCGACCGATGCGGCTTTGGTCTTTTCAACTTCGAGGAAGCTCAACGCAGCGGCAGTGGCGGTATGGAAAGGGCCCGTAGCCCCTCCCGGCGTGGGCACGACTGAACCGAGCATCGACAGGCCCATGACAAATACCGCACCAGTGAACGGAACGTCTTTGTAAGGAATACCAAAGGCCCGCACCACCAGCAGGTGAGCGATGGCGACCATCAACCAGAGGAGCAACGTATATGAGACGGTGATCGCCAGGCTCTTAGCGTCATGTAGCACGGCCAATCCTTCGGATATGTGACGCAACAGGCTCATAGTCCCGTTAAGAAATGGCCTTGGCAGTCGTCCAAGCTTCCGTTCCAGATAATCGAGCGCTCTCGCTCTGCGCTGTCTGAACACCGACAACCCGTAGACTCCAGCGACCGCGCCCGCCAGCAGCAGCGCGCCCGTAAGCTTGATCCAGCCGAACAGGTGCATCGCCTCTGCGTCGGCTCGGACGGGCTCGAAGAACACAAGGTTGACGGCGAAGAAAAGGACCACGGCTACCATATCGAACACGCGCTCGATCATAACTGTCGCATAGCTTGCGGAGGGATGGATGCGCTCCCTGGCCGACAGCATCGCGGGTCGCACGATTAATTCAGCCGCGCGCCCCATTATGAAAAGCACCGAAAAGCCGACAACCGTAGCTCGAAACAGAGCCCTGAGCGAGGCGTGGGCCATGGGATCGAGCAACGCCCGCCATCTGAGCACGCGGACGAAATAGGTCCCCACCAGGAGGGCCACTGCGAGTCCAAGCTGGGCCCAGTTGGCCTCACGCACCTCGGTCCAGACCGCTCCCAGGTTCAGCTTGTGAGCGAACCAGTAGACGAACAGCCCTCCCACCAGGAGGCTTGCGATTGTTTTGAACTTACGACTCAACGCTTCCGGGTTATCCTCGTGTTATGGTATCTTTGAAACCAAAGGCGCATGCCGAGTGATCTTGAG
>JBGPFL010000111.1:0-9477 GCA_041483295.1 Blastocatellia bacterium
AAACGGCGCCGCTCAAATGCAAGATTATGGGTTATGTGCATCCCGACGAGAAGCTTTTAGAAGAGGACCCTGAGATCCTGGCGCGTGAAATTCTCGGCAACTGTGACCTATTTGTGACCTGCGAGAGTCGTATGGTCAGCTAAGATCATTGACACGAACAGATTCAGTGATGCCGCGTTTGTAAGGTTTGTAAATTCTGCGTCCGCGCGGTTCCAGGGAGAGCTACTTGTGGTAGATTTGGAACCGCCGTGGTGGAATTCAAAACAAATAAGTTCTCATATACGCTGGCTCTGACCGGAGCCCTGGCAGCTCTTCTAGTGCTCCTTGCCGTCCTGCAATACCGCTGGCTGGGTCAGGTTAGTGTAGGAGAACGACAGGTCCTGCAAACCAGCTTGCGGAATCGGGCCGTCGATTTTCAGCAGGAGTTCAATCGCGAGGCGGGCCGCGCTCGTTCAGCGTTTGAGATCGGACCCGAGGCTGTGCCCAATCAGGCATCGGGCCAACTAGCCGAGCGCTACGACAAATGGATTGCGACTGCGCCCTACCCCGGGCTGGTCAAGCATCTCTTCCTCGCCGAGCCGATCGATGGTGAGCGCCTCCGCCTGATGAGGTTCAATGAACGGACCAGACAACTTGATGCGAGCGATTGGTCAACCAGTTTCCCCCATGTGCGCGACCGTTCCGAACCGGAGCACCGGTCGAACGGTAATACCGACGAAGGCATTCCCGTGCTCCTTCAAGCCATTGTCGCGCGCGAGTCTCGCGAACAAGTGGTCGGATTCGTAATCATCGCGTTGGATCTCGAGTACATCAGGCAAGTCTTCATTCCAACGCTCGCCAGGCTGCACTTCAACGATAGCGGCATACTCGACTACGAGCTGACGTTGTTGGATCGCAACAATCCGGAGGAGCCGATCTACAACTCCCGTCTGATGTCCGCGGATGACGGTCCCCCATCTCGGGCAAACGATGAGACCGCCGCCCAAGTCAACCTGCGCGTAGGTTCGATCTTCGGAAGCTACAACGGTGAGATCGAAAGTAAGCGTGAGCTCGCAGCAAAACGTGAATTCGTAGTCAGCGTGAACCCAAGTCTTATGCGAGAGATGGAACAGCGACATGAGGTCGAACTTAAGCGTGAGAAGGAGCGCAACCGCGCTCTGGAACGCCACGGCGAGGCATTCACCCAAATCTGGTCCCGGGAGCCGACGATCGGACAGCTCAGGGAATCGCAGGAGCGCGAGAGCTGGCAAGTCGTGGTCGGATACCTTCCCGGGTCGCTCGATGCGGCTGTGGCCAGGGCTCGCGAGCGGAATCTCGCGGTCAGCTTTGGGATCCTGTCTCTATTGGCGATCAGCATAATCATAATCATCATCAATGCCCGGCGGGCGCAGCGGCTTGCCCGACAGCAGATGGACTTTGTAGCCGGAGTCTCACATGAATTTCGAACTCCGCTGGCGGTCATTCACGCCGTCAGCGAGAACCTCGCAGATGGATTGATCACCGACAGACAGCAGATCGAGCAATGCGGCGTAGTCATCCGAAACGACGTGCGACGGCTCGCCGGAATGGTGGAGCAGGTGTTGGAGTTCGCCGGGGCCTTCCGAGGTAAGAGCCTCTACCAGCCTCAGCCGGTCGACCTGACTGAGCTCATCGAGCAGGTGCTCGCCAGATATCCGCTGTTGGAGCCGGACAAAGAATGGCAAATCGAGAAACAGATCCCGGCCAACCTGCCTGCCGTGCTCGCCGATCCCACCGCGCTCGCGTCTGCTGTGCGAAACATCATCGACAATGCGATCAAGTACGGAGGCGCGCATCGTTGTTGGATCGGCATAAAGGCTCACACCGAGATAAGCGAGCGCAGCCGGACGATACAGGTCACGATTGAGGACAAAGGGATCGGCATTCCGGCTTCAGAAGTTCCCTACATATTCGAACCCTTCTATCGCGGCCGCGAGGTCATCGCCGCTCAGATTCACGGCAATGGACTGGGACTGAGTCTGGTGAAGAACATCATCGAGGCTCACGGCGGGACGATTACCGTAGCGAGCACTCAGGGTGAGGGCAGTTCTTTTACTTTGAGCCTGCCAGCCGCCCTGGGAGACCACCTCTAGGGCGGCCCTACAGGCTCGCTTTGAGTTCATCAGTGGGGCTGATTTAAGATGAGCCGAGTATTGGTCATAGAGGACGAACCAGGCCTGGTGATGGCCCTGACCCAGCGCCTCAGCAGTGAGGGCTATGAGATTGAAACAGCTAAGGACGGCGAGCGTGGATTGGCGCTTGGAGTCAGCAGGCCTTTCGATGTCATTGTTCTCGATCTGATGCTGCCGCGCAAAAACGGCTTCGATGTGTGTCGGGACCTGCGCCAGCGCGGGATCAACACACCCATCATCATGCTTACCGCCCGCGGACAGGTAGTCGATAGAGTAGTAGGGCTGAAGCTCGGCGCCGATGACTATTTGACCAAGCCCTTTGCGATGATGGAGCTGCTTGCCCGCATTGAGGCCCTCCTCCGCCGAACGGCGGCTCAGCCCTCGTCACCGGGCCCTTCACCATCATCGCCGGATATCTATCAGTTTGGATCTATTCGCGTCGATTTTCGCCGAACAGTAGTTACCCGAAACAACAAGCCGGTGAGCGTGTCTGCGCGAGAGTTCAAATTGCTTCGGTATCTGATCGAGCACCCCGGTGCGACCGTTTCCAGAGATGAGCTACTCAATGAGGTGTGGGGCTACAATGCTCTGACTACCACTCGAACGGTCGATGTTCACATATCTTCATTGCGGCAAAAGATCGAAGAGGATCCCCGCCACCCGCGGTCGATCGTCACCATTCACGGCTTCGGTTATAAGTTTGTCAGCCAACCCTGACAGGGATTTTAGATTTTAGATTTGGATTTTGGATTGCCGGAGTAGAATCGCATTCCGCATTCCGCACTCCGCATTCCACAATCCGCATTCCGCAATCCAAAATCTAAAATCCAACAAATTCCCTATTGACATCGAACGACGCGTCCGATATATATGGCGGCGCTACATATTGAGGCCACCTATATGCTCGACCAGGAAGTCAAAAGAGGCAGCGCCGAAATGCTGATCCTGGCGCTGGTTGAAGATCGGCCCCGCCACGGCTACGAGATCGCCAAACTCATCGAACAGCGTTCCGACGGCGTCCTCCAGTTCCATGTCGCTTCACTCTATCCGATGCTATATCGGCTCGAGACGCGCGGCTGGATTAAGGGTCGTTGGGTGGAGAAGGCCGGCCAGCGCCGACGCCGGTTCTACAAACTCACCGCTGCCGGCCGAAAGGTACTGAATGAGCAGCGGCAAACATGGTCCGATTTCTTTGCCGCACTCGACCGCGTCGCGGGGATAAATCCGGCGTGAGTGAATCAAGCATGCCAGACTGGAGAGCTTATGTTCGCGACCATCTTCCTCCGCTGGCCCTTGGGCCCACACGGGAGTTGGAGATTGTCGAGGAGATGGCGCAACACCTCGAAGCTGCCTACGAAGACGCCCTGGCTGATGGCGCCTCGAACCCGCAGGCATATGAACGAGCGGCGGCCCAGATCAAGGACTGGCGGCTCCTGGAGTGCGATCTGATCCACGCCAAGCGACCCATCGCGGGAGCCTGGATGAGCAGACGGATCACGGTGGAAACGCGGGTTCAATCCGAAGAGAGAAAGTTCGGAGGGATTAACATGGGATCATTATTGCAGGACCTGCGATACGGCGCTCGAATGCTTTTGAAGAGCAAGGGTTTCACCGCGGTAACGGTGTTGTCGCTCGCGCTTGGAATCGGAGCCAATACGGCGATCTTCAGCCTGATCGATGCCGTGCTTCTGAAGATGCTGCCGGTCAAGAACCCCCACGAGCTCGTGCTTCTAAATTGGCTCAGCGGGCCGAAGGGAATGTCGCGCGGAATCGACGGAGACATGTCCGATGATCCGGCCACCGGATTGAGGACCAGCACCTCCTTCTCGTATTTGACCTTCACCCAGCTTCGGGACAATAACGAGACGCTTTCGGACACATTCGCGTTTGCTCCGATAGAACAACTGAACGTGAACGTGGACGGCCAGGCGGAGATCGCAGGGGGACAGTTGGTTTCCGGCGGCTACCATGACGGGCTGGGTGTGCAAGCGCTTATGGGCCGGACCCTGACCAACGGCGACGACAAGCCCAATGCCGATCCTGTTGCCGTCATCACCCATCGCTATTGGCGGCGGCGATTTGGGCGTGATCCGGGAGTTGTGGGCAAGTCCATCAACGTCAACAACATTGCCTTCACCATCATCGGCGTTACTCCACCGGAGTTCTTCGGGGCGTTGCAGGTGGGCGAGGCGCCGGACCTTTCCATCCCCATGGCGATGGAGCCGCTCCTCAGGACGGGTAGTAAGAGCTTGAACGAACCGTGGTTCTGGTGGGTGAGGATTATGGGGCGCCTCAAGCCGGGCGTGACCGAAGAGCAGGCGCGCAACAAGCTCGAAGGCGTCTTTCAGCAGAGCGCGCTGGCGGGTTGGAATGCCGCAATGGCACAGGCAGAGGCCCGCGTGCAGCCGTTGCGTTCCGAACCGCGCGACGTTCCCCGGCTCAGAATTGAATCGGGCAGCCAGGGCCTTAGCGAGTCGCGGAGCCAGTACTCGCAGCCGCTGATGCTCCTGATGGTGGTAGTCGGACTTGTGCTGCTGATCGCTTGTGCCAATGTTGCCAGCCTCCTGCTGGCGCGAGCTGCGCTCAGAGCCAAAGAGATCGCAGTGCGACTAGCGATGGGCGCCGGCCGCTGGCGGTTGGTCCGACAACTGTTGACTGAAAGCCTGCTGCTTTCTTTTACGGGAGGCGTGCTCGGCGTGTTCTTCGCTTACTGGGGAAAGGACATGCTCCTCGCTCTGCGGCCCTGGGGAGGCGGTGAGCTTGCAATCAATCTCAAGCTCGACCTGCGCGTCCTCGGATTCACAACCGCGGTTTCAGTGATCACCGGCATCCTGTTCGGACTCGCTCCCGCGCTTCGGGCGACGCGAGTCGATCTGGCTCCGGCGCTCAAAGATAGTTCCAGGAACGTCAGTGGCGGTTCTCATTCTGCAATCGCCAAAATGCTTATCGTCGCCCAGGCGGCGATGTCGGTGATGCTGCTGATCGGCGCAGGTCTGTTCCTGCGCACTCTTAACAACCTCGAAAGCGTGGATGTCGGATTCAACCGCGAAAGCCTGTTGCTCTTCAGAGTCGATCCAAGACTGAACGGGTACAGCGGACCGCAGGTCTTGAGCCTGTATCAGCGAATGATCGAACGCATCCAGAGCGTTCCCGGAGTGCGATCGGCTACTATCTCGCGCCATCCGCTGCTGAGCGGTAGCCGGCGCAGCACAACGCTCTCGATCCCGGGATATACGGCCGAGGGGGGCCGAGGAGAAGAGGTGCTGGTCAACGTGGTGGCGGAAAACTTCTTCGACACAATGGAGATGCCAGTGCTCCTCGGGAGCGGCTTGAGTGGACGCGATGACCAACAGGCGCCCAAAGTCGCCGTCATCAATCAAACGATGGCGCAAAGATACTCTGTCCCGGACAATCCGATCGGCCAGCGCCTCTCCGATGGCCCAACGCAGATCGAAATCGTCGGCGTTGTAAGAGATGCGAAGTACACCGGCCTCCGCCAGGCGACGAGACCGACAATCTACACTCCTTACTTGCAAGGAAGCGGAGAGCAGATGAGTTTCGCGGTGCGCACTGCCGGAGATCCGACCTTGCTGGCCGGCTCGATACGGGACGCTGTGCGAGAGATCGACCAGAATCTGCCAATGTTCGATGTGCGAACCCAAGACCAGCAAGCGGACAGATCTCTCGCCCAAGAACGTCTCTTCGCGACGCTGTCGAGTTTCTTCAGCGTGCTTGCGCTCTTGTTGGCCTGCATAGGGCTGTATGGCGTGATGTCCCACGCGGTCGCGCGACGAACCAATGAAATCGGTATCCGCATGGCTCTTGGCGCCCGAGCGTGGGATGTGACCTCTCTGGTCGTGCGCGAAACGCTGGTGCTCGTTCTGGTCGGCACCGGAATCGGGTTGGGGGCAGCGTTGGCCGTCACTCGCTTGATTGCATCGATGCTCTTCGGACTCACGCCAAATGATCCGCTGACAATCTCGTTTGCAGTTCTACTGATGATTGCGGCAGCCGCGTTGGCCGGTTACCTCCCGGCGCGAAGGGCCTCAAGAGTGGATCCGATGATTGCATTGAGATATGAGTGAGATATGAATTGGCTGGTAGTCAGTCACTGTGAATACCATACGGGTGCTGGCAAAATCCTACCCACGAAAGTGGGTGGATTGGAGTTTCGACATTTGCTGGGCACAAGTACAGACGCCTTCATTCAATTGGGTCCCGAACCCCGGAGGGGTTCCATGTTTGTAGAAGACGATCGCCGACGGCACCGACTCCAGCGGAGTCGTATCTGCCCTCGAACAACCCAGGGGCAGCACATTTCACCCCTCCGGGGTGAGAGTCTGTGGTCGTCGAATACTACAAACATTCAACCACTCCGTGGTTGTCACACTCCACTTCCGTGAGTGGGATTCGGAATGCATCTTGTCCATCACAATCACTGTGACTGAGTACGGGGGCGAATCGCGGAAGTGAGCTTGTATGCCTGACTGGAGAGACTACCTTCGCAACAATCTTGCCCCGCTTCAGCTTGGGCCGGAGCGCGAGTTGCAAATGGTCGAAGAGATGGCGCAGCACCTGGAAGCCATCTATGAAGACGCGTTGGCTGATGGCGCCTCCGAGCGGGAGGCATATCGACGGGCGACCGCTCACATCAAAGACTGGCGGCTTCTGGAGTGCGAGCTGGTACGCTCTAAGCGCCCCAGCGCCGGACCGTGGCTCAGCAACCGCCCGGCGGCGATACATGTTCAAGCGCAAGACAGAAAGAGCGGAGGAGAGATAATGGGATCATTTGGACAGGACCTGCGATACGGCATTCGAATGCTGCTAAAGAGCAAAGGCTTCACGCTGGTGGCCGTGCTGTCCCTGGCGCTTGGCATCGGAGCGAACACCGCTCTATTCAGCCTGATCGACGCTGTGCTGCTGAAGATGCTGCCGGTCGAAAGGCCGAAGGAACTTGTCCTCTTCAACTGGATCTCCGGCCCGAGAGGTATGGCATGGTCGAGCCAGGGAAGGATAAGTACGGATCCGGCGAGTGGTATGCGTACGAGCACTTCGTTCTCGTATCTCGCCTTCGAGCGAATTCGCGACAACGACGAGGCGCTTTCGGAAGTGTTCGCCTTTGCGCCGCTGTCTCAACTGAACGTGAGCGTGGATGGCCGGCCGGAGATCGCCGCCGGCCAGCTCGTTTCGGGCGGCTACTACGGCGGACTGGGTGTGAAGGCCATTCTGGGACGGACGATCACAGCCGACGACGACAAAGCCGGGGCCCATCCCGTTGCCGTGATTACACACCGTTACTGGCAGCGACGGTTCGGACAAGACGCGCAAACGTTGGGTAGACGGTCATCGTTAATAACGTCCCCTTCACGATAATAGGGGTCACTCCACCTGAGTTCTTCGGCGCGCTACAGGTCGGCGAGGCGGCCGATCTTTCAATTCCCATGGCGATGCAGCCTCAGTTGAGTGCAGGCCAGCGCTCCGACCTGAGCACGCCATGGTTCTGGTGGCTGCGGATAATGGGGCGGTTGAATTCCGGGGTGACGGCGGATCATGCGGCTGCAAGTTTCGAGAGGATCTTTCAGCAGAGCGCCGAGGAAGGCTGGACAGCCGCGGTAGCCCGTTTCCCTACCCAGCGACAAGCACAGACTGCTGCACCGCGCGACGTTCCGAGGCTCAGGGCGGGTTCCGGCAGTCAAGGGCTTACCGAGTCACGCCGCGAATATTCCCAGCCGCTGACAATTCTGGTGGTAATCGTCGGACTTGTGCTGCTCATAGCCTGTGCGAATGTCGCAAACCTGCTGTTGGCCCGCGCAGCGACACGCCAGAAAGAGATCGCGGTGCGGTTGACGATTGGCGCAAGCCGCTGGCGACTCGTTCGCCAACTGCTGACTGAAAGTTTGCTTCTGTCATTCCTGGGCGGCGCAGTGGGTGTCGCGTTCGCCTACTGGGGAAAGGACCTGCTCTTAATCTTGCGGCCCTGGGGAGGCGGTGAACTCGCTCTGGACCTCAAACTCGATCTGCGTGTGCTCGCCTTCACGATCGCTGTCTCACTTGCCACTGGTCTATTGTTCGGACTCGCGCCCGCGTTGCGAGCCACGCGAGTGGATCTGACCCCGGCGCTGAAAGACAACGCCAGAAGCGTTGTCGGCGGCTCCCGTTCCCTTCTCAATAAGTCGCTCATCGTGGTGCAGGTAGCAGTATCCCTCGTGCTCGTAGTGGGCGCGGGGCTCTTCGTGCGAACGCTGCGCAACCTGGAGAATGTGGATGTCGGATTCAATCGCGAGAACTTGCTGCTTTTCAACGTTGAGCCGGGGTTGAACGGCTATAACAACGCGCAGATCGCACACCTCTATCAGCGAATGACTGAACGGCTCGAGGCCGTGCCCGGCGTGCGCTCGGCCACCATGTCGATGGTTCCGCTTCTCAGCGGCATGGCCCGCACCAGTAGCGTCTCCGTAGAGGGACACACATCGCAGGGGGGCGAAGACGACGACGCCAAGGTCAATAACGTCGGCGCGAGTTTTTTCGAGACGATGGAGATACCAATACTGTTGGGCCGAGGTCTGAGTCTGCGTGATGACGAACTTGCGCCCAGCGTGGCGGTGATCAATCAGATGATGGCGCGCAAGTATTTCGAAGGTGAGAGCCCTTTGGGCCGGCGATTCGGCTTCGGAGGTCCTCCAAACAGCGGGCAGATCGAGATCATAGGCGTCGCCAGAGACGCAAGCTACACCGGCCTGCGCGACAAGACGGAGCCGACCGTCTACGTTCCATATCTGCAGAGTCCTACAAGGTGGGCAACCTTTGTCGTGCGCACCTCGGGAAACGTAGCCGCGATGAGCTCCTCGATTCGCGACGCGGTTCGAGAAGTGGATAGCAACCTGCCGCTGTTCGCAATGAAGACGCAGAGCCAGCAAGTCGACGAATCCCTCGCGCAGGAAAGGCTCTTCGCCAACCTATCGAGCTTCTTCGGCGTGCTTGCGTTGTCGCTCGCATGCATCGGGCTTTACGGTGTGATGTCTTACGGGGTCGCCCGCCGGACGAATGAGATCGGCATCCGCATTGCGCTGGGCGCAACGGGCCCCCGCGTCACCCGGATGGTGATGCGCGAAACGATGCTGGTCGTTGTGATCGGCGTCGTGATTGGATTGGGGACGGCGGTCGCCACCACCCGACTGGTTGCGGCCATGCTCTTCGGACTTGCGCCTACCGATCCGGCGACAATCTTGTTTGCGGTTCTGCTGATGATCGCGGTCGCGGCGCTGGCGGGATACGTCCCGGCCCGGCGAGCTTCGAAAGTAGATCCGATGATTGCGTTGAGATATGA
>JBGPFL010000112.1:0-9471 GCA_041483295.1 Blastocatellia bacterium
ATAGCCTCCAAGACCGATTTCCTCGATCCGACATCGAGGAATTTTGGGTTCCGATCAAGCTTCAATTCGTCGACCACGCCCTCGAGCACCGGCCGGCTCTTGAGGATCAGCATGCTGGTCTTGATCCCGATCAGGCTGTTGAAGTCGTCGGTCTGCAGAAGCAAATCGCCGAGCTTGACTACCGTACCGGTATCTTTGCCGATCTCGATGGTGGCCGAGGCTTGATAGATCGACTTGTCGCGGTAGGCCTCGATGGTAGTGAGGGTGGTGACGATCGCGGCGATCACGCCTATGAGGAACTTGCGCTTGCGCACGGTGCGCCAGAGTTCGCGGACGTGAAGGCCCTGTTCAGGCTCGCCATATCCATACCCATATCCGCCAGCGGCGGGATTGGGGTTGGGATAACTGCCTCCCCTGGGATAACCAGGGCGAACAAGTAGCGTTTCGTCTTCTGGAGCTATCTTCTCCAGTTCGACCCTATCATCAGACATCGGGAAACTCCGTTTCTGGTTTGTGGTCTCTGGTTTGTGGTCTCTGGTTCCTGGTTGTTCCTGGTTTGTCGTTACGCGTCTATCGTTTTGCGTTTGTCGAGCTCAGAGAAAACCACAAACCCTAAACCACAAACCACAAACCAGAAACCCGTTCTTACCTTATCGCCATCCCACGCGACACTCCCAGCGCCTGGAGCAAACTGTGGCCGATCGATTTGGCCTTGCTGCTGGGGACTTGGATGATGTCGGCGGCCATAAGGGGAATGTCGGGCTTTTTACCATTCATGATCGCGCCGGCGTCGATCGCGATCTCCTTCATCTGGCCCGAGGCGAGGTCCTGGCGAAAGATCTTGCAATTGCTCGTGGCGGCCTTGAATTGGAAGCCGCGCGCGAGGGAGATGGCTTGCCGAACAGTTGTACCGGGCTTGAGTGGGAACTCGCCCGGCTGGACCACCTCGCCTGCGATGAAGAAAGTGTCGGCCTTGGGGACAATCACCAGGTCACCCGGCTTCAGCATAACGTTCTGTTCGAGGTGACCGCTCTGGAGCCCCGCTATGTTGACCGGCGTCATCTCGTAGTCTTCAGTACCCTCGGCGCGCGGATGCACTCCCGCGGAATCGGGTGACGCAGAGCCTGCCGCAGAGGCTGCCCCAGAGACTTGTTGTCCCGCTGGTTCGACCGCGGCGCTCGGAGTTGACGCAGCGATTGGCTGGGCGGTCGGTTCCGCGGCGGCCTTGCTCGCAGTCCCGGGTTTCAGCTCGCGGACTATGAAGGCGATCGAGCCGTGATTCTCCGCAAGCCCGCCGGCGAGGTTGATGAGTTTGAATAAGGACCCCCGGCTTTCCATTCGATAGACACCCGGCACGCGCACGGATCCCTGAATGAAGAAGCTCTTGCTGTTGTACTCCTTGATCGAGATGCTCACCTGCGGATCTTTGAGATAGGCCCCGCGCAGTCCATCGGCTATGAGTTTCGCGACCTCTTCGCCGGTCTTGCCCTCGACCGAGATGACCTTGAGGTATCGCATGGGAATGGTGCCTCTGGAATTCACCTCAAAGACGCCTGACAACTCCGGCGCATCCTCAACTTCGATCTCGAGCACGTCGCGCGGACCGATGCGATAGTCTTCGCTGGGTTCGACGAGAATGCTCTGCGAGCTGCGCTCGCCGGTACGAGATTCCCTGCGTGAGTTCTCACGGGTCGCCGGCGTCTCACCAGGAGGCTTCTCCTGCTGCCGGCTGCTCGACGCAAAGCCTGTTGCGCCAAGCGACAGGGCAATGGCGCACAGCACAATATAGGAGACGGCCCTCATTGGCCGCATGGCATCGCGAGTTGGTTGAGGCGTGGATTTCATTGATGACACTCCTTAGGCACGGGCCGCGCGCATGCGAGGGGAGCGCTTGCGGCGGGTTGAGGATCTCTCAGATGCGAGGGTGCAGGCGCCGGATACGACCGCACACAACAACAGGAAGAGCAGAGCATTCGAGGGCAGTTGCAGATTAAAGTCAAACAAGCTGTGGACGAGTATTGCAAAGATTCCGGCGCCGCTGCCGGCCGCTATTGCCGCGATAAACGGATCACTCGATCTGGCGCCGCGGACTGTCGCCCGAAAGAGCAGCACTATGAACGTCACCGCAATCGCTGCTCCGACTATGCCGCAATCGGCGAGCACTTGCAGGTAGTCGTTGTGCGACTGGGCTACGATCAGGGATCCGTCGCTTCTGCCATGAAGCGGGTAGACGGTCTGGAAGGCGCCGAAGCCTGCGCCCAACACCGGAGAGGCTCGAAATATCGACCAGGTATCCGTCCAGATTGCGCTCCGATTAATTGAAGAGATATCCACGCCGCTATCGATCGACTCCGCAACCCGGTCGATGACGGGCGCTGCGCCTATCCACAGAATTCCGGCGGTGATTGCGACCGCGATTGCCAGCACGGCAAAACCCTGTGACAGGTAGAACGAAAGGCGAGTGGGTCCCATCGCGGCGTCGGGCGCCTCGGGTCTGGGACCTGCTTTGGGGAGCCGAACGCTCATGAAGAGAAGGAACATCAGGCTCACCAGGATGCTGATCATTCCGCCACGCGACAATGAGACAACCGCGGCAATTCCCATCATCGCGGCGGCAAAGGCATAGAACAGGCGCAGCTCAGATCGGCCGTAGCCAACGACTATCAAGGCTACCGGCAGGGGGAGGAGCATCTCCATGTAGCCGGCGAAGTGGTTGCGGTTGACGAAGGGACCGAACACCGATTGCCCGGCCGTTGGTCTGAGCCAGAGGAGCCGGCCATCCCACGCGAAGTACTGAATCAACGCGAAGACCGCCATCGACAGGCCATAGACCACCATGAAGTTCACCAGCGCTCGCAGACGCTCGCGAGCAGTGAAGAAGTTCGCCGCGATCATGAATGCAAGGAACAGGAAGAACAATACGGTTACACCGGCTCGCGTCGCCTCGATGTCCATCGAGAGGGCGGACCGGCGGCCGGATTCGTCCGTGCGCGCGATGCTCTGAATCACCCCAACGATGATGATCGCAACAACAGGGATACCTGCTGCGGGTATTCTCAAGCTGAGCCTCTTGTCTACCACTGATTTGATGGCCCACAAGAGCAGGAGCACGAGCACCAGCAGTTCAAAGAGCGAGACCGACCATGCCTCGACCGCGCCTTGAGTCAACGCCGTCCCGACGACGGCGATGAGGAGACCGATTACAACTGCTTTGTCTAACCGTGCGCTCATGAAGAAATGGGAAAGGAAATGCGAAGTTCGAAATGCGAAATGCGAAATTGAAACCCGGATGTTTCTAATTTCAATTGCGAAGGCGAATCAGTGCGAGCTATTGCGAATTGCGGATTTCATTTCGCATTTCCGCATTTCGAATTTCGCATTTCGCATTTCGCATTTCCCTTGGGGCACACTACGGCCGTGACAAGTTAAACCCATAGGGAAGCCGCGGCGCGCAGCAACGACAATTGAATTCGGTGGGAGCAATTTCAAAACGAGCTCTTGTGGGACCCAACGGGGGGTGTGTGGACCCGAGCATTCAGAAAGAGGTAATCACTGCTAAAAACCTGGCAACAGAGACTCGGACAGAGAAGCGAATTGATTTAGTCCTGAATAAACGCGTGAAGCCCAGCCATCGCGAACCTCCCTGCCGGTCGTTTGAAAGCCGGGACTCTTATCTGTTCCTCGGTGGATTAGCCTCCTACCCTGCCCAACAAGGGGACTTGCAACAAGCACTCCAAAGATACTGTAGCGTTACGGGCTTTGTCAATGCAGAAACGCGGGAAAGGTATGAGTTAGCGCAGGTTTTCGGTTACGATTTGTGGGTCAGAAGTCAGAGGTCAGAACTCAGAAGTCAGAAGTCAGAAGTCAGAAGTCAGAGGTCAGAACTCAGAGGTCAGAGGTCAGAGGTCAGAAGTCAAAAGTCAGCCTCTGATCTCTGACTTCTGACTCAGTACTCTTCTTCGCGAACCCGCCGACCCCAAACAGAACTCTGGCTTTGTCTGACTGAGACCTGATGGACTCAGTCGGCCTGGGGGTCGGTGTTTTCGTCGAACTGTGTGAGCGGGCCCTAGTAGGTTCGTCTCTGGCGCCTTCCAATCAGAAGAATTGCGGTCCCCAGGAGCGCACTTGTCACTCCGGGCATCACAAGGTCGTACGGTAGAGGCGTCCTCAGAATGAAGAAAAGAAACCCAAGGGTTATCAACATCCAACCTAGTGTTCGTCTCGTTTCGCTGCCAAACATTGTTTTATCCTCTTCATGGATTTTCTGATACCCGTCGCCGGGTACGACATCTGCCGGAAACTAATCAGGGGCTCTCAAATCAATACTCTCGATCAATACTTTCGACCGCGAGGCCGAGTCACTATCCAAATCCCTTGCGCCGCCCCGCAAAGACCGGGGCAACTGCTTCGCAAATCCCGCCGTGCGCTGGAGACAGTTGGCGAGCTGAAAGGGCCACCTCGGCAGTTTGTTAAAGGGCCCTCCTACACTCATAGTCGCCTCAATTGCACCGGGCCAGCGCGTGTGCAGATCCCTCAGCGCGTTCGCGGGATTGCGCAGATACGAGATCATTGGAGCGCGGTGTTTGAGCGTGCCTCGCGCCGCGCTGATCGGAGCCTCCCATTGCTTCAAGACCTGCTTCATCAGCCATCCCGGCAATTGAAAAGCTCTGAGCGCTACCGGTGTATCGTCGACCCTGGCTCCGAGAAGTTGATGAGCCAGGCCGATGGCGCACGCAACCCAGTCGGCCGTCCGGGCGTCACTGCCGAGGCAGCGATCCCAATCAAAGTCTGAGGGTCGAGTCTCGACTGCAATCGCGATATCGCAGAGCCACAACGGGCGCCAGGCGCCGTGATGCAACATGTGCAGAGATAAGACTCGAAGGTGATCCTCGGGTGATAAGATTCTCACCTGAGTGTCACCAAGGGGAACCAACTGCGTGCGCTTCAGGATATCGTCGAAATTCAAGTCATGAAATCTTTCGACTCCATTGTGCAAGTCAACTGCGAGTCCCCTCGCCTCTGGACTCCTCAGGACCTCATCGGCGGCCGAATACTGTTCCGGGTGAACGCAGAGATCGACGTCGGAGTATAGGCGAAGCGCCTGGTCGGGATAGAGCCGAGCGATAGCCCATCCCTTGATCAACACCGGCTCGATTCCCGCCGAGCGGAAGACTCTGATTGCCTCTGATATGCCGCACTCGTGAATCGCCGCTTGTAGAGCGTAATAGCGATAGCTTTGTTGAAGTTCCAAGGCGATCGGCAACGAGCGCAAGCTCGAGTTCCGGATTCGCCACCAGCCAAGCGGTCCGCCCTCTGCCTTTAGAAGCGCTGGTGCTATCACGGCCAGTTCCTGGGGAGTCATCTCGTCTGCCGAGAGCGACTCACGCCAGACCCCGGCGAGCGCTTTGCTAATCAGGTTGCCTGGTGACTTCATCATAAGGCTAACCATTGCAGAAGCCCGATATCGAGCAAAAGACAGTGCAGGGAGTCCCCAGACCCGCGCAGTCAGCGTCCGCGAAACAAGCTTTGCACGAGGCGGATGCCTGCGCGGTGGGGGCCAGCAACGTCGTAACGAGCGGCACTCCAATCGCTGCAGCAACTCCCATCCTCTTAATCACATCACGTCGCGACATCCCGGCTTTGGGACCCGGCCGCGGCCTCCGCTCGCCTAACAAGTTGGCCCTCGCTAACTGATCCAGGGCTAACCAGACCGCCTGCTCGTCGACTGGGACCCCAAGCTCGTCGTTCAACTTTCCAACCATCTCAGGCAGAGTTGTTCGCCCGTCACAATACTTCCAGATCATCGCGGCTGACTGATTGAGGCAATGCGCCTTGTGCCGCTCCAGGTCGTAGACGAGCACCTCATCGGGCAGCTCCTTAACGACCAGCCGCTCCTTACGGGCGGAGGGCATAATTTTGTCTGTTCTTGTTGCCATGCAGTCTCCCAGAAAAATCTAGTAAAGCGGGGCCTCACCATCCCAGTTCGGTAGAACTCCGGGTCTTACGAAACAGTGCCTGGCGGCTGCGCCGCCGAAACGGGGGGCCTTCGATGTCCGTCAAAACCTGCTGAGAAGCGCGTCAGCAATATCCCTTGCCTCACCTCGTGTGCCCTTGAGAACCGGCGCATGCGATACAACCCTTTCGAGCGTGTCGAGCGCAGCCTCCGGATTCAGGCGCACCGAAACAGTATTATTGAGGAGAGCCAGCGCTCCTTGTCCGGCGGATAGAGAACGGGGCTTCCATCTCGCACCGGCTTGATAGCTACTGACCAAAACCAGGCCGACGGGCAAAGGCTTGATGCCGGCGCGGCCACCCAGTTCCTCCGCGGAGTGCTTATTCCAGCCCCCGCCTTCAGGCTTGCGAATCGCGAGCGGCCTGGAGTACGGGTGAACGCGTCCGAGCGCGTCGAGCACCGCGTACTCATCTGAGTAGTAAGTCGCTCCAGCCCTCACGAGTTCGGCTACCAGCGTTGTCTTACCGCTAAAGCTGCTGCCGGGAATAATAATGGCCTTTCCATTCCAACCCACGACTCCGGCGTGAATGAAGACCCTTCGCCGCGCGTGTTCGGCCACATAGAGCTTGATCTCGCCTTCGAGACTCTCGAGTACCTCCTCAAGGCGTTCCGAACGGCCAAACCTGAGTCCATCGGCGTACACAAGGTTGAACCGCCGCACGCCCGGGCGCTGCGAACTGCCGCCGACGATGAGTGAGTAAAGGCGCTCCACCTTGTCCCCTGACGTCGGCTTCCAGCCTGGCGGAAGACAGTCCACGATCTGCCGCAAGACTTCCGAATTGTTGACCCGCACACCGACACGCACTCCGTAAGACGTGACTGCGATCCCTGCCGTCCAAACTAGACGGTCGAGCTTGGCCACTCAGGTCGAAGGCTTCCTGAGCCTTGGAATGCACAAATCTGTCACCCGGTCCCTCTCTGATCGCAATGTGAAGTCGAATCTTAGATCACAGGCTTCAATTAGTCAATACAATTAAGTTAACGCGTCGAGGTGCGGTCGCTTCGCCAAACTTGACAGTGTTTGGACTCACTCGACAGACAAGGGGGCTGTCAGCTTCTTTCGCCGTTTCTTTGTGGCCTCTGGGCCGTTGCAGTGCGTCCGTCGCGCACGCCGCATAGAGTAAGAATGAGTGCAAGCCCTATTCCAAGAATCTCCAACCTCGGCCGGCCAGAGTTAAGCCTAGATCTCCAAACCAGTTGATCCTTCTTAAGTTCTCCGAGACGTCCCTCGGGAACAAGTCGAAATGACTGAATGTCACGCGTCCAACGGTCTATGTGGGCCAAAACCTAACAGCTTCTACGATAGGATGCCTTCACTTCACGCTACGTCAAATTTACTTCCGGGCGAATACCGTGGATGTCGAAACGCGGGGACGCAGGGGCCTCGCCTTTCCGCAGGAGGCGCCGGAGTCGCGATCTCCGCTTTGCTGAGATCGGAGCCCAGGAGATGAGGAATCCTGGAAGGGCCTCCAGGTTGGCGTGGGGCGTTACACCTCACCGGCCCAGCTTCGGAAAATCTCTCTCTCTGGTTCCTTAGCGAAGATTCGCGTCATTCGCGGATGAATTCTTCGTCCCTCCGCTAACTTCGCGAATAGCCGCGAATCAAGCCACCATTGTACGGCCCCTTCACTGCGGGCGACCTCTTGAGCCGCAACACTCGTTTGCGGAGTTCGAGAACAGATTCGCCCCGATGATTTTTTGCTTTCCGCCACATGTGTTCCATATTGCATAACTATTCGGCGCTTGTAGTCACCGACCTTACCCTAACCCTGTTGAGTAGCATCCCGGCTGACTTTCACAAATAAGCAGACTGAAAAGAGCGAAAGTTTTACTCCAACTCGTTGCGGCCCAACCGTTGCACTAGTCAGCAGCGGACACGACGGTTGCAAGCCTCACAGCAAACAGCGAGTGCGAGTCTGAAAGAATCGCCCACTGTTTTTCGACAAGGAGCTGGAAGATGAAGTCACTCGCAAACAAACTAAGCAAATCGATCTTGATGGTCCTGGTGTTGGCCCTCCTGATCACATCCCTGCCCTGGATCAATGCGACAACATTCGCACAGGATCAGACGCGGAACGTCGAGAAGGGCCGGGTCAGATCGGCCTTTGCGCCGCATCGAGTACTCGTTCGGTTTCGCCACGAGGTCTCCGAAGATCGAATCTCCGGTCTCGTAGCAGCAACCGGCGCACTTGATGCCAAACAACTCTCGACCACCGGCGTTCACGTGGTGGAGTTGCCGGCCGGCGCCAATGAAGAGTTCTTCATGCAAGCCTTCAAAGCACAGCCGGATGTCTTATTCGCAGAGCTGGATACAATTCTCGCCCCTGCCGACATGGTTCCCGATGACCCCAGTTATCCAAGTCAGTGGCATCTTCCTATGATCTCCAGCGCATCAGCATGGGCTACGACCAGCGGCAGCAGCAGCGTCGTCATAGCGATCCTCGACACCGGAGTCGACTCCACCCATCCCGACCTTAGCTCGAAGATAACGCCCGGCTGGAACACCTACGACGGCAACTCGGATACAACAGACGCGACCGGACACGGAACCTCGGTTGCGGGCACGGCCGCGGCGTCGGGCAACAACAGCCTGGGTGTGGCCTCGGTCGCCTGGGGCTGCCAGATAATGCCGGTGCGAGTCAGCGACCCCTCCGGCTATGCTTACGTCTCTACGATCGCCGCCGGCCTCACCTGGGCAGCGGACCATAACGCGCGAGTCGCAAATGTGAGCTACGCATGCACGAACTTCGACACGATAGTAACGGCCGCTCAGTACTTTCAGGGCAAGGGCGGTGTCGTGACAGTCGCAGCGGGGAACGACGGCGTGAACGATTCAACGGCCAATAACCCCTACGTGCTGACGACTAGCGCAACCACCTCCACCGACGGCATCGCATCCTGGTCCAACACAGGCGCCAACATCGACGTTGCGGCGCCGGGTGTGAACATCTTCACAACTCTGAGGGGCGGCGGCTATGGTTCGGTGTCGGGGACTTCGTTCTCGGCTCCGATCACCGCGGGAGTCGCGGCGCTGGTCATGTCAGCGAATCCGACCCTCAACCCGGAGCAGGTGCAGACGATAGTGAAACACTCTGCCGATGACCTTGGAACAACAGGTTGGGACGCAGGGTTTGGATGGGGAAGGCTGAATGCCTCGAGAGCGGTCAGCGATGCACTGAGCACAACCGGCTCGCCCGACGTTACCGCGCCTACGGTAGACATGCTCTCGCCGGGAAGCGGCACCACAGTATCGGAAGTTGTCATCGTCGAGGCATCGGCCAACGACAACATCGGCGTGGCATCAGTAACCCTTAGCCTCGACGGAACAGTCCTGAACACCTACACAGAAGCACCTTATAACTGGGCGTGGGACACAACTACGGCCTCGTTTGGCGTTCACACGCTGAGTGCAACAGCTCTTGATTTTCAGGGAAACGCCGGCACCGTTTCGATCTCCA
>JBGPFL010000113.1:0-9464 GCA_041483295.1 Blastocatellia bacterium
AATGTCTTTCGGTTCCATCACGAGGACTGGAGCCGGGCGATCGTCGAGGACCCTGAGACTGAGGTGAACCAGACCCTCCGCCGCTTCGACCCCCAGCTTCCTGACAAGATAGCCGCGCTATACAATCACAGCTACACTCCCGCCTTCGTGTCGCAGCTCATCTCCTCTCAACTCGATTGCGACCGTATGGACTATCTGCTTCGCGACAGCCTCATGACCGGCGCCAAATACGGAATCTACGATCTGGAGTGGGTGCTGCACGCGCTCAAGGTCGATGAGAAGGCTGATCGCGTCTATGTCGAGGCGAAGGGGCTGTACGCTGTCGAAGCCTACCTTCAGGCGCGTTACTACATGTTCCGTCAAGTCTACTTCCACCGAACGCTCAGGTCTGCTGAAGCGGTGTTGGTTTCAACGCTCAATCGCGCGCGGGAGCTGATTCAGCGAGACGCACTGGAATTCCGTATGCGGGGATCGGTTCTCGAGAAGATGTTGATGAACGAGCGCGTCACCGCCGTCGAGTACTCGCAACTCGATGACATCGACGTGACATTCCACCTCAAGCAGTGGTCTCACGACGCCGACTCTATACTCTCGGACCTGGCCGCCCGATTCGTCCACAGAAAGCTCTTCAAAGCTGTGGATCTCGATTTCGCCGAAGACATCTCCGACGAGTTCTGGGGGCGAGCTGAAGAGGTGGTCGCGCACGCCGGCTTCGACCCTGAATACTACCTTGCCTGGGACCGCGCCTCCGACATCCCATATTACGGGTACTACGCACCGGCCGCGATCGATCCCCGGAGTCAGATTTACATCGAGACAGGAGCTGCAGGTTCTCCAATACGCGAGATCAGCGAGATCTCTGACGTCGTGCGGGGGATGCGCGGATACGGCATCAACCGGGTCTGCTTTCCCTCCGAAGTCGCCGGGGAGATGTCACGCCTGATCGAGGAGTGCACCGGCCAGAAGCATTCCAGCATCGCCCCTTAGTTGGATGAGATGAAGAGCACCGACCTCGAAGCACAGGACCATAGTTATAGCTCGGTCATTGTGGATCGCGACAAGTTTATCGAGTTGCTGCGGGAGATAGACGCTCAGCCGGATGTCGCCGGGTTAAGGCAGAGAATCGGATTCCTGCGGGAAGTGATCGTTTCCTGCGACGGACACCGCAAAGACTGGTTTGCCGAAGGTTCAACTGAGAGCTCCGTCAGCCTCCGAAGAGATGTGCTGGTCTCCGAGCTGAATCAGATTTTAGAGGCGCGCACAATCGAGAGAGCCAGGTACTACCTGAAGCGGCTTGAGCGCGGAGTCAAGAGAGTCAAGACAAGCAATATTAACGACATAAATCTCCTGCGCTGGAAAGAACACTCCGAAGTCATCACGGACAGCTTGTGGGTCCTCGCCAGGAGAGACTCTTCAGGCTCACACCTCGGATGGTACTGGGGCAACTTCATCCCTCAAATCCCTCACCAGCTCATGCTGCGATACACAAAGAGAGGCGACTGGGTACTGGACCCTTTTCTCGGCAGCGGGACTACTCTTATTGAATGCAGAAGGCTGGGGCGAAATGGCGTTGGAATCGAGTTGAGCCCGGAGGTTGCGGGCAAGGCGGAAGAGTTGATTGGTGAGGAGCCAAACCGTGATGCGGTGACCACCCGAGTCGTCACGGGAGATTCAAGGGCCGTCGAGCCGGCGAGCACTCTTAAGAGCGTTGGCACTAACAGCGTGCAGCTTCTTGTGATGCATCCGCCCTATCACGACATCATACGGTTCTCAGGCGACGAACGAGATTTATCCAACGCGAATAGCACATCTGCATTCCTGGAGATGTTCGTTGAGGTAGTCGACAACTTCACGCCGGTACTGGACCGCGGGAGATACTTTGCGCTGGTGATTGGAGACAAGTACTCGAAGGGCGAATGGATACCGCTTGGCTTTCAATGTATGAGCGAGGTCCTGAAAAGAGAGTATTCGTTGAAAAGCATCATCGTGAAGAATTTTGAAGACACTCGGGCCAAGAGAGAGCAGAAACAGCTCTGGCGCTACCGGGCGCTGGTCGGCGGGTTCTACATCTTCAAGCACGAATACGTCTTCTTGTTCAAGAAGAAGTGAGACCGGGCAAGCTATAATTTCTGGTCGTTGCTTAACGACAAACGCGAAACGCAAAACGAGAAACGCACGCTGATTATCGCGCCCTCGCGATCTGGGTTGAAAGAAACTTCAGGAGCCACATTTCATGATCTGAGCCGGAATCCTGCAATAACCGCGGTCTTGGAGACCCATACGGGTAGCACCCGCCAAACACCTGTGGCCTTTCGCCCTATCGTGCAGTCAACAATACAGTTGACAGTTGCCCCAACAGGTCCATACTTTCCGAGTATTCTAAAGTGGATCCGGAAGGAAGTAGTTATGGATCACGAACCTACGGGCGAAGAGCTGACGCTTCACTTTCTCGAACTCGAAAGAGTTATCGAACGGGTCGAGCGCTCATCAACGCATTACCAGGCCCTCGAGCTCGAGCGATCGGCAACGGGCCACGATATTGGTGTGGCTCACAGGTGCACCATGGCCATGCTCAATCCTTTGGACCTCAGGCATTCGTCGCTCCCTCTAAGCATGGCAGCGCGCATCAGAAAGGCAATTGATAAGGTTGTCAAAGCCTTTATCGTGCTTAACAACTTCGGATCGAGGGTTGAGTATGACAACTCTCTTGTTCACCGGGCGCCAGTTCCCATACCGTTCGATTTTGGCAGAGTGCCCGAGAAGAGACCCGGCGTATCGCCTCCGGTTCGGCGGCCGCCTTCCAGTCAGCCGGTCTTCCGGGATCAACCGGCACCACTATCAACCGCCGAGCAGAGGGCCTCGCCTGCAGTAGCGCAGCATGCGACCTCCTCCGCGAAGCCGTTAGCTGATGGAGCAAGTAGGGAGACTATCGACATCAAGTACTCCATGAACCGAGCGCTGTTCACGAAGCCCGCGGAAAACTCTAAGGACGGCGACAAGCGCAGGTATCAACGGCTGAAACTCTCCATACCAACCTACGTGACTGGGTACGACCAGGAGCAAGGCAAATGGACCGAAGTCGCCCATACTCTCGATGTCAGCATCGGGGGCGTCGCGCTTCAAGTGGCCAAAGAGCTGCCGGAAGGGGCAGTCGTGCATCTGACCATTCCGATGCCGACGAAGCTTCGCCGGCATGGTTACTCGGATCCCACGTATCAGGTCTATGCGATCGTACGGCGGGTGCAGCCAGGTGACCACGACCAGCGCGTAATAGGGCTGGAGTTTCTGGGCGCCTCTCCACCGCTTGGCTACCTGAAGAAGCCCTGGGCCAGGTTCCAGACGAAGTTCTGATCCAAGCGGCCCCGCTCACTGAGTAAGACGCGCCGACCTCGTGTCAAAACGCGAAACGCGAAACGCGACAATATCCCACACCTACCGGCGGTCGTACGGTTCGCCCCATTTCCCGCCGAACGCAATCTCGCCGATCGGTTTTCGCGAACGTCCGGCCAGTTCTTTAGCCTGCAAGCTTTCGGGCAATGCTCCGAGATCGCCTCGATACGGATAGCCGACGGCGATCATCGCAATCGGGGTGTAGTCTTCCGGTATCCCAAATTCGCTTCTGGTCCGCTCGACGTCGAACCCTGCCATCTGATGTGCCGCCAGTCCCAACTCGACTGCCTGAAGGACGAGATCCTCACTCGCAAGCCCGACATCATGCTGGGCCGTCCGGTTCGGCGCCTCGTTCTTCGAGAAGTTGTTCCGAGCAACTGAAACCATCAGCACGGGCAACTTCAGCGCCCACGCGTTGCCCTCCACCAAACACGCTCGAGCCCGTTCAAGCGCTTCTCGGTCAGAGCCGTCAAACACCAGATAGCGCCACGGCTGCTCGTTAAAGCAGGATGGCGCCCACCGCGCAGCCTCGAGAAGCGTCAGGATTCTGCTTCGTTCGACTTCCCGCTCTTCAAAGGCTCGCGGGCTCCAGCGCCGCCGCATCAGTTGGTTGATGGGGCGATCAGCCCTGGCCGGCTTCTCAGGATACAAAGTCGCCGGATCGTCCGACTCGGACCGAGCCTTCGCTGCATCGAGTCCAATGTGGGCAAGGTGGCTGAGCATATGCTCGACGTAGTCATCGAACACGAAGCGAAGGGACAGCAAGTCCGAACCTCCGACGGTCAACGTCCTCCGCCACGCTTCCGGTCCCGCTGCTTCAGCGGCCGAGAGTAACTGGATGTTGCCCGAGCGCCACAATTCGATCAGGGACTGCCACTCCCGGCTCTGATAACCATGCAACTCGACCCATGCATCCCCGTCGTAGCCTGGCATCGCGGGGGAGTCTTCGAGCTGGGCGCGTACGATTCGCTGATGATTGTTCGAGGCCGAATCGATCAGGTGCCCCAACTCTTCTTTGTTGGACCATTGCTTAAGCGCAGCCTTTTCGGCGGCTCGATCGGCTGAGATAGCCATGAGACGATCGGGCACAATGGAAATCAGCGAGCGCAGCAGGGATAGATGCTCCGGCGCGTCAGTTCGGTTTGGATCGGATTGGTCGCTCATCGTCTTCCTCTCCTGAGTGAAAAATCGGGCTTCAGTTGGGATGCGGCCTCGACTTAAGACTTTTATCACGCCAATCAGGCGGCCGCAAAGTTATGAAGGCAGGAGTTAGCGAGTTAACAATCTGTTAACTCTGCTGTTACGAACCTGTAACAGTCGGCCGATAGACTTCGATAGACTATTAGTTTTAAGATCGAGGCTGGAGGCCCATACCTGGAATGAAAAAACTAACTCGAATTTCAGCTCTCCTGGTCGTGATGACGCTGGCTTTCTCGACGCTGGCGCTGGTCGGCTGCACGTCCGAGAGTGCATCGTCGACGAAGGCAATCCGAATGCAAGGCGCCGGTGCGACGTTTCCAAATCCGATCTATCAAAAATGGTTCAGCGAGTACAACAAGGCGCATTCGGATGTGACCTTCGACTACCAGTCGATAGGGTCGGGCGGCGGCATCAAGCAGATTGTCTCTCGCACCGTTGATTTCGGTGGATCGGACGCGCCGATGAAGGACGAGGATCTGTCATCGGCGCCGGCCGAGATAATGCACGTGCCGACGGTGCTTGGCGCAGTAGTGATCACCTACAACCTGTCTGATGGAATCGGCGAACTGAAGCTCACACCCGAAGTAATTGCAGGGATCTTCCTGGGCACGATCAAGAAGTGGAATGATCCTGCAATCGCGTCTGCAAACCCACAAGCCGCCCTTCCTGCATCGGGGATCACGGTCGTACATCGTTCGGATGGCAGCGGCACGACCTACGTGTTCACAGATTACCTTTCAAAAGTCAGCCCGGATTGGAAACAGAAGGTTGGCGCGGGCACGGCGGTCAACTGGCCTGAAGGCGGCGGCGAAAAGGGCAACGAAGGCGTCACCGGCCGAGTTAAGCAGTCCCCAAACTCCGTCGGCTATGTCGAGTTGATCTACGCCGAACAGAACAAGCTTCCTTATGCCTTCGTGAAGAACGCGGCTGGAGAGTTTGTGAAGCCTTCACTTGGATCTATAACGGCGGCGGCTGGCGGGGCAGCAGCGCAGATGCCTGACGATCTGAGAGTCTCGATCACCAATGCGCCGGGCGCCCAGTCGTATCCTATTTCGGCCTTCACCTACATACTCGTTTACAAGGACCAACAGGACCAGAGGAAGGGAAAGGCGTTGGCAAACTTCCTGTGGTGGGCGACTCACGAGGGACAGCAGATGGCCGGTGAGATGGGCTATGCGCCGCTCCCTAAGGAAGTGGTCGCGAAGGCCGAGCAGAAGATCAGGCTCATCAAACCCGGACTCAACTGACGTGGGAGCCGCGCCAACAGACAGAACCGAGTTAACGGGAAAGCGGAGTCTGCTTCCTGCCTCTTCTAAGCGAAGGCGCTCCCCGCTGGCTGACTCGATATTCAAGCTCACGACCATGGCGTTCGCCCTCGCAATCGCCGGGCTGGTTGTCGTCATCATCGTTGAGATGGCGCTCAACTCAACTCTCACGTTCGACAAATTTGGCCCCAGCTTTGTGTGGCGACAGGTGTGGGACCCGGTGAAGGAAGAGTTCGGCGCGCTGCCGTTCATATACGGCACCGTGGTCTCGTCGCTTATCGCGCTGGTGCTCGCTGTGCCGGTGAGCCTGGGTGTGGCGGCCTTTCTGGTCGAACACGCGCCGCGTTCGGTCTCGACGCCGGTATCGTTCCTCGTTCAGTTGTTGGCAGCGATACCATCGGTAGTCTACGGCTTGTGGGGGATCTTCGTCCTCGTTCCGCTGCTGCGCGACCACGTCTACCCGAGCATTCAATCTGTGCTCGGCTTCCTGCCGATCTTCCGGGGCTCGATAAGCGGACTGGGAATGCTCACCGCCGGGATAATCCTCGCGATAATGGTTGTGCCGATAATCACGGCCGTGACGACTGACGTATTCCGAGCGGTTCCTGGAGCTCAACGCGAGGCGGCGCTCGCGCTCGGCGCCACCAAATGGGAGACGACGCGGGTTGTGCTGGAGAACGCAAGGTTCGGAATAACGGGGGCGGTGATCCTGGGTCTGGGGCGCGCGGTAGGCGAGACGATGGCTGTCACGATGTTGATAGGGAACCGGCCGGAGATTTCCCGGTCGCTCTTCGATCCCTCCTTCACTATCGCCTCGGCCATTGCGAACGAATTCACTGAGGCGACGTCTGAAGTCTACCGGCATGCACTCGTGGAGTTGGGCTTGATACTTTTCGTAGTGACGTTTGCGATCAACGGTCTCGCGCGGGTGCTCGTTCGAGGAATGGCCCGCGGCCAAAAGAGAGCGGTGAATGCCTAGGCAGGAACAGATCGGAGCACAGACACTCACGCGCGGAGGCGCGGGCGCTTTCGCGTCTCTGTTGCTCACTCCTCTCGGGCGGCGAAAGGCCTTGAGCCAGGCAGTGACGGGTGCAACCTGGGCGTGTGCGGTGGTGGTGATCGTAACGTTGCTGGCGATCCTTGGCTATATCGCGGCGACCGGATTGGGGGAGTTGAGCTTCAGCTTCCTGATCAACACGCCCAAGCCGCTCGGCGAACCCGGTAGCGGCATCGCGAATGCCATTGTGGGCACGCTGATCTTGATAGCGATTGCCTCGGCGATAGGGCTTCCCGCGGGAATACTGGCTGGCGTCTACCTGAGCGAGTTCGGTTCCGGCCGCCTTGGCAGTGTGTTGCGCTTCCTGATCGATACTCTCACCGGAGTCCCATCCATCGTGATCGGCGTGTTCGCGTGGGTTGTTATGGTGAAGCCTATGGGTCACTTCTCAGCGCTTGCGGGCGGCGTAGCTCTGTCCATCATCATGTTGCCCATAGTTGCTCGAACGACTGAGGAGATGATCAGGCTCGTGCCCCACAGCCTGCGCGAGGCGGCGCTTGCGCTCGGCGCCCCTGTATGGCGGGTGAGTGTCGGGGTCGTTTTGCGAACGGCTGCGGGAGGCGTTGCAACCGGCGCTATGCTGGCGATAGCGCGCATAGCCGGTGAGACGGCGCCCTTGCTGTTCACTGCGCTGAGCTACGGTAACATGAGCACGGACATCAACCAGCCGATCGCATCGCTTACCTATCAGATTTATTATTATGCCGGGTCGCCTTACGAGCAGTGGCACTCGATGGCGTGGACGGCGACGCTGGTTCTGGTGGCGATGATACTGGCTATCAATGGGACGGTGCGGATTCTGGCGAGGAACAAGTTTCAATGAGCGAGGACAAGCAACTGAGATGAACGCCACAACGATTCAAAAAGAGACAACGGGGAGCGACATGATGACTCCTGGTGTGACGCCGGAAGCGCTGCCGGCCCGGACGAAAGATAAGGGCTCAAAGGCCGCACCCTCGAAGATCAGCATCGTGAATCTCAGCTTCTACTACGGACGCGTACGGGCGTTGAAAGAGATCGGGCTCGAGGTCCAGTCAAACAAGGTCACGGCGTTGATCGGTCCATCCGGGTGCGGCAAATCTACCCTCATTCGCACTCTCAACCGAATGAACGATGTGATCCCGGGCACTCGCGTTGAGGGGCGCGTCGAGCTTGACGGAGAGGACATCTATGCAGCGGGAACGGACGTCGTCTTGCTCAGACGGCGCGTGGGGATGGTGTTTCAAAAAGCGAATCCCTTTCCGCGCTCCATATTTGACAACGTGGCCTATGGCCTCAGGATTAACAGAATGACCAGCTCGAAGGCAGAGTTGGCCGATCGAGTTGAGGAGAGCCTGAAAGCTGCGGCTTTGTGGGAAGAGGTAAAGGACCGGCTAAAGGAATCGGCCCTCGGACTGTCGGGCGGCCAGCAGCAGCGGCTGTGCATCGCGCGGGCGCTTGCGGTGGAGCCCGAGGTGATCTTGATGGACGAGCCTTCGTCGGCGCTCGACCCGATAGCTACACAGAAGATCGAGGAGTTGATCGCTGCCGATCTCAAGCAGAAGTACACAATCGTGATCGTCACTCACAACATGCAGCAAGCTGCTCGCATATCCGATTCGACGGCGTTCTTCTGGCTCGGAGAGTTGATCGAGTTCAGCACGACTGAGAAGATGTTCACCAAGCCGGATAAGCAGATGACCGAGGATTACATCACCGGGCGATTCGGATGAAAAGCAAGGCGGCGCAACCACACGAGAAGGCCGGCGCGGCGGCAGCGACCCTGGGACATACACGAGGCTGAGGAGAATGCGCATAGCGAACCTCTTCTATACAAGCGTATCCGCCCGGTCCGGCCGCGTGTCAGGGGTTCTCTGCCGCGCTATGCTGCCCTTCAAGTGGTAGACTCTCATCGGAGCTAAAGCATGCACAGGAGATTGATCGAAGACGAACTGACACGGTTGCGAGACAGGTTGCTGATAATGAGCGGCGCCGCCGAAAAAGCGATAAACCTCGCGGCGCAGGCCCTGATAGAACGTGATTCCGAGCTGGCTCAGCGAGTGATTCGCGAGGATGACCTCATAGATCAGATGGAGCTCGAGATCGACTCGATGTGCGTGGACATCCTGGTTCTAAAGCAGCCGGCGGCAGGCGACCTTCGCTTCGTCGTTTCGATCGCCCGCACCGCTCCAACGGTCGAGCGCATAGCCGACCACGCCGTCAACATAGCCAAGCACGCGGTCTCTCTCAACGATCAACCCGAAATGGATATGCGTATCGACATTGCGCGAATGGCAAAGGCCGTTCAGGAGATGCTGGTCGACGGGCTCGATGCGTTTACATCCGGCGATCCCGAGCGCGCGCGTTCCACAATAGCGCGTGATGATGAAGTCGACCTTCTTTACGATATGCTCTACGCTCAGGTGATCGAGGCGATGACCAGGGACTCGTCCACGGTAGCGCGTGGCGCCGAGTGGTTGTTCACGCTCAAGCATCTCGAACGCATCGCCGACTATGTGACGAACATTTGCGAGCAGATTGTCTACATGGCGCGGGGCCAGGTCATCAAACAC
>JBGPFL010000114.1:0-9447 GCA_041483295.1 Blastocatellia bacterium
AGTCGAATACGCGCACGGTGAAGGAACAACTCGTCTGATTAGTCGAAGCGTCGGTAGCTGTGCAAGTGACCGCTGTCGTGCCGCGCGCGAATTGTGAACCTGATGGCGGCACGCAGACTACCGTCACCCCGGGACAGTTGTCAGCAGCAACGGGCGCGGCGAAGCTGACACCGACTGTTGCATCGCCGGCGTTGACCGTGTTGGTGATGATGTTAGCGGGGCAACCGATGGTGGGCGGCTGCGTGTCGACCACAGTGATCGTGAAGGCGCAACTCGACTGATTGTTCACTGCGTCGCGGACTACGCAGTTCACCGTGGTTGTGCCCTTCGAGAAAGTCGAACCCGATGGGGGCGTGCAAGTCGGCGCACCTACTCCGGGACAGTTGTCGCTAACGGCCGGCGCGACGTACGTGACGACCGCCGAGCATTGGCCCTGCGCCGCCGGCGCGGTGATATTGGCCGGACAAGCTATAAAAGGTGGTTGTGAGTCATTGACGGTAACCAGGAATGAACAAGAGGCAGTGTTGTTTGAGGAGTCGCTTGCCACGCAGGAAACCGTGGTCGTGCCCTTTGGAAAGGCTGAACCCGATGCCGGGGTGCAGGTCGTGGTCACTCCCGGACAGTTGTCGCTTGCCGTCGGGGTGAATGTCACAACGGCAGAGCAGAGGTTCGGATCGGTATTCCTGATGATATTGGCGGGACAGGCAACGGTTGGAGCTTGCGTGTCATTGACCGCTACGGTGAACGTGCAAGAAGCAGTGTTGTTCGAGGTATCGGTTGCCACGCAGGAAACAGTAGTCGTGCCCTTTGGAAAGGCTGAACCCGACGCCGGGGTGCAGGTCGTAGTCACGCCCGGACAGTTGTCGCTTGCCGTCGGAGTGAATGTCACAATGGCAGAACAGAGGTTCGGATCGGTGTTTCTGATGATATTGGCGGGACAGGTGACGGTCGGAGCTTGCGCGTCATTGACCGTTACGGTGAACGCGCAAGAAGCAGTGTTGCTCGAGGCATCGGTTGCCACGCAGGAAACCGTGGTCGTGCCCTTTGGATAGCTTGAACCCGACGGCGGAGTGCAGGTCGTGGTCGCTCCCGGACAGTTGTCGCTTGGCGTCGGAGTGAATATCACAATGGCAGAGCAGAGGTTCAGATCGGTATTCCTGATGATATTGGCGGGACAGGTGACAGTCGGAGGCTGCGTGTCATTGACCGTTACGGTGAACGAGCAAGAGGCCGAGGTTCCGTCAAGCCTCAAGCCCGTGACAACCACGGTCGTCGTCCCCACCGGGAAGAACGATCCGGACGCCGGGCTCGCACTGACGACGCCACAGTTTCCGGTAAAGGTTGGAGCCGGGAAATTGACGATGGCGCCACACTGATCCTGAGCGTTCGTAGCTGTGATATTTGCCGGACACGTGATAACGCAAGGAGCTTCGCAACATGTGTAGGTCACCGTGGAGAGCGTGATGGTGTCAATGCGCAGTCCCCCGCCGGCGGGATTGGTTCCGGTGTCGTAGGCTACACGCCAACGGAATTGCGCGTTCTGGCCGAATGAGCCGGCAGGCAGGTCAACGGCCGTTGTGATGAAACCCCCGGAGTTTCCTGACCACGCTTGCCTTCCATCCAACACGCTGTCAGTCGGTCCGATGACGGCGTTGTAACCACCAGTGGCGAAGCTCCCGCCAGCCGCGAGGATGTCCTGGAACGCGCCGCCATTGATGCTGATTTCCATTATGCCGCCGTCAAACCCCGCTTCAGTGTTGTAGCTGTTGCGGAAGGAGAGTTGCACTCCCGCCTTGTGTCCGAAGTTCGGGGCCGCGGGTATTGCCATCACGGGCGAGCTCAAGCTGCTGTCGCTGGGAATCGTCGAGCCCCCGCCGAAGGCGGAATTTGGCAGAGAGTCTCTCAACGTGATCGAGGTCACCCAGAGCGGAGCGGCGCCGGTCGCGGTGCTGCTCCGCGCAGTCGTCCAGCCCGCCGGCAGAACGGGCGCAGTCACGCCGTCAAAGTTCTCCACCGGAGCCGGCGAGTTTACGAGCAGTCCGAGAGTGTAGATCTTGCTTACGTTCCCAAGATCCAAGGAGCCATCCTGTAGATGGAATGTCAGCGTTATCATGTTGCCGCAGTCTGCATTGGCCAGGAAGTGGAAGTCTCCGAAACCGGTCGCTCCTGAGCCGACAATACCGTAGCTTTGCGGCGCGCTCGGGAACGCGACTCCGCCAGTTGCCAGCAGCGTTACACTCAAGTTCTCGGTGGCCCCTGGTCCGATATTGGTCACACCGAAGCGCACAGTAACCTCTTCGTGGCCATCTATCAGACCGTTTCCAGGCACACAACCTTCGCCAACCAGAGTCGTGCCCGCATCACGCAGCACCGGCAACTGACGCCCGGCAACACCGATCTCCCAGATGCCTCGCCCGTGAGTCGCGATGCGCAACAGCCGCTGTATGTTCGAGAGTTTCATGTCAAAGACTGCAACGCGCGGCAAATCCGTGCCGTATGGAGTCCAGTTTGCGCCGCCGTCGCTCGAATGGTAGACGCCGATGTCTGTTCCCGCATAAAGCGAATTGGAGTCCTGTGGATCAACCACAAGCGCGCTGATCGGCACAGTTGGGATGCCGTTGCTTGCGGGCGTCCATGTCGGAGTCGGATTGTCTAGGTTCGTTGTCTTGAAAATCTGCTGGCCCGCCGGCGGTGAGAAGCTGGTGAAGGTTACGTAGGCTGTGAACTTGCTATTCGAGTCAATCACCGCGCGGCCAATGGAGTTCCTGGTGACATCGGCTGGATTCGGCGGCGGAAAGTTCGCGCCGGTGACGTCGGTCATCGTGCTCGAGCCGGTCGTCGTCGCAAAGACCTTCCCGTTTCGCAGACCCACTATGCGCACATTGTCATCCTGCGGAGAGATGCCGATGGTGGTAACAACCACACCGCTTCCCGCTGGACTGGACGGCACAAGCGGCCCCTGACTCGCAAGCGTCATCGTGTCGCCGCGATTGGTCGAGCGGTAGAGGCGATCCGTGCCGAAGTAGAGCGTGTTCGGATTGCCTGGTCCCTGGGCCATGGGAGCGTAGAAGAGCACATTGTCGGCGCAGCGGAAGCCATTGTTGCTGACCGTCCCCGAACAGCCTCTGAATGTCCAAGTGAATATGCCGTTAGCGTTTGCCGCAGTACTCGTGGCCCGCTCAAAGCCTATCTGTGAATTCGTCTGGTTGAAGAACGTGTGGTACATCAGGATGTTGACTGCATCCTGGGCGTTGTCGTCGATGACGGCGTAGCCGCCATCGCCGTCTTGACAGTGACTCCACGTCACACCGTCGGGCGCCAAACAGTTGGTGCCGTTATCCTGTGTTCCACCCATGAGAAAATATCTGTCGAACGGATGCACCGCCACACTTTGAAACTGCGTGGCGCTGAAGTCCGCATTGTTGAGGCTGGTCCAGTTTGTCCCATTGTTCGTCGATCTCCAGATGCCGCCATCGCTCCCTGTGTAGACCACCAGTGGGTTTGAAGGAGCAATGGCCAGAGCGTGTTCATCCGCGTGTAGAGTAGCGTCGTTTCGGGCGAAGCTCGCGCCGCCGTTCGTCGAGCGCTTCATGACCTCTATGAGGCACTGACCCGAGCCGCCACGCGCGGCTCCCCCAAGGTGGATGGTCTGATTATCCGGCGTCACCGCGAGCGCCATATCATAGAAGCATTGGCCACCGCAGAATCCGGTCGAGCCCGGCAAGGGCGTACTCCACGTCGTGCCTGAGTCCGTTGATCTTCGCAGCATCCCCGCGCCAGATGAGGGGCAAGCCGGTCCGCCAAGCGCAACCGACGAGACTTCGCCGGTTGCGGCATACACCGTCACTGACGAGGCGTTTCGGTTGAGGTACAACTCGGCGCGCCCATTCGTTGAACCATCCGGCAAGGTCAACGTTCGCGTGAACGTTGGCGTGGGGTCGAGAGCATTGGCCGTGCGATAGAGACCTCCGTCGCTCGTTATGCCGACCACTGAAGCGATCAAGAGATTCGGATTGCTCGGGTCGAGAGCAAGGTCAATCGTGCTGCGATCATTCGGAGTTGAAATGCCGGTGATCTGAACCTGTGAGAAAGTGGGAGTCGCAGATTGAGCGTTCGTCGATCGGTAGATCCCGCGCGGCGGGAGAGATGTTGGCGTTGTATTCGGATTGCCGCCGCTGCCGGACGTGGTACAAACAAAGATGACGTTGTGATCAGCCGGGTTGACGACAATGCGTCCTATGGCCCGTCCGCTGAAGACATCATTGCTGCTGCCATCCAGCCGGAAGGGGCCGGCTATCGTCGGACTTGCCGAATTCGCATTTCGGATAATATAGAGGCCACGCCCGCCAAAGCTGTCGGCCGACAGGTTCGGCTCGCCGGTGCCCACATAGACGATGCCGTTGTCCGTTGGGTCGATGGTGACCGCGCCTATGGCGAGCGATTCCAACTGAAACTCGAAGAGCTTGGCCCAGTTGGCGCCCCCATTGGTCGACTTGTAAAGCCCGCCCTGTGCTGTTCCGACGTACACGGTGTTCTCATCCGTGGGGTGAACCGCGATGGCGATGGTGCGCCCGCTGACTGGAACCCTTGTAGTGCTGGTCTGTCCGAGTGGTATTGGTGCGGGTCCGAGAAACATCCAGTTTGTCGTGTTCAGCAGGGCCGCCGCGTTAAGGCGACCTCGCTCCTTTAGTAGTTGGCCTTCCTGCTGTTCCATTTGCCGGACAGCCCTTTCGCGTGGGTCGAAAGGCAGGTTGACGGGGCGGCCGCGAAGCAGGTCTACGTAGTCTGCCCTCAAGCGCAGATATGCCTCCTTATCAATCTTGCCGGCCATCCACGGCGGCAGATCCGGGTCTTCAGACTCATCATTGTCGTCGTCACTCGGAATAAGGATCGAAGACTTGAGCGCATCCTGGTCTTTGGTCGCATTCAGCAATTCCTTCACAGTGCGCTGCACCGAACTGCGTGGATCATCGTCCTGCTTCCTGGCCGCACCAGCCCTGGCACTTGAAGCTTTCTTTACTTGAGTTGATGCGCTGGGCGTAAAACTTACGGACAGCAAAACCATCACTGCAAACATCGCTAAAAGAAGTTCCCACTTTCGATTGCTCTTCATTATCTTCTCCCCTCAGGTTTGAATTGCTGCAGCGGCGATTCCGATGATCGCCTCAACACTCGAAAAAAAAACGTGTCTTCAAGGCCACTAACAGGAAGGCGACGATACAACGCAGAGAAGGCCTAACAGAGAAATTTCAACGGCAACGGTCACAATGTCTTCAGGAAGGCGATGAGGGCCCTCTTATCTTCAACCGAAAGCGTCAATCCGAACTCGTGTCCCTTGACCGCTCGCGTCCTGACCCCTGACCCGCGAAATCCGGTCGGCACGTAGTCATCGCGCAAGCGACGTGAATCAAACCAATCGTCGAGCGTCATCACCGAGCCGTTATGCTCGAACGGGCCGCGATACCATACGCCTTTGAGCGAGGGTACCTTGTAGTAGCCAGTCCCGCGTCTGGTGTTCAGCGTGAGGTAGGGATCGGTGCCGACCGAGAGCGGCAGGACGTCGAACCGCGTGCGATGGTCGTCCGGCACCTTGAAGCCCTCAGCCGGCGTGAGCTTGTTGCTGGTGTAGAGCGGTGGTGTATGGCACATAGCGCAGCCCTGGCTTTGAAAGACCTTTTCACCCTTCGCTGCCTCCGCGGTGCGCTTATTGGGATTTGGCGGAGGCTCGAGTGAGTAGATATGAAGAGCCAGGGCATAGAGTTGTTCGTCGCTGTAACGCGACAGCATGTCGGGATCGGGCAATTTGCCGAAAAGGGCGTCAGCCATTGGACGAGAGTCCCCGTAGCGCGACAACATGTCTCCATCCTGATTCAGCGCTGCGTAGCGCATCAAATCGCCCAGGTCGCGATGGCGCACCAGGCCGGTTCGGTCCAGGTAGCGTCGCTCTTTGACGCCGATCAGATCGGGCACCTGTATGGGAGAGAAGACGCTGACGCCATGCCGCGCCAGCACACCGGGCACAATGGCTTCGTAGGTGGAAGCGATCTCTTCAAGCGACATCTGCGCAATTCGGGCAATCGGGTCAGGGTGCAGCCAGGGTACCCCGAAGAGCGCGCGCATGCTCACACGCTCCTCGTCGAGGGAACCGCTCGCGCGCACTCCATAAGCGATGGCGCGATCAAAGGGGAAATTGCCTTGAGCCCCTTTGATCAGCGTGCCGTCGGGCATCACCCGCGTGTGGCACATCGCGCAGGACAGATTGCCAACCTCGACAACTCCTTTTTTCCTGACGACGTAGCGAGCGAACGGCATCACCCCATCTTTTGTGACTGGAGTGCGGGTCTTCTCATAGAAGTCGGGACTTCTCACCTGGGCCGACTGAAGGATTCCTGTGAACGGCTCTTCGTATGCAATCGGCGCATCGAAGACCAGTTCACCCGCCTTGATCCAGTCCGCTCTGGTTTTGAGTTTCGCGGGATCGAAAGTTATCTCAGGCTCCCGCTGCTTGAGTCCATCCAGATAACCCGTCGGCTCTTTCCCCGGAGCATAAACCACATACGACTTGTAGATGGGTCTGACGGGCATGCGATAGTAGTAGTCTGACGATATCTGCACCGGCGAGAAGCTGGCTTGGGCCAGCGGCACCTCGAACGAGGCGAGTGCCTGATCATCCCATGTCCTGGGAATGTCTGGTGACCAACTCTGAATTGCGGATTTCGGATTGCGGATTGCGGATTGCGGCTTCTGCGCCTGGGTGCCGACCCCGAAAGCGATGCAGATCAAACCGAAGGAGATGAACGCGACGAGTCTTGCAGATAGCTTCCTCACGCAAGCCTCCCTGGTCAGTCTTTGGTATTGGAGGGCTGAGTGTATTGGTTCCTGCACCGTTGCGCAACTTGAATGCAGTCGACCACGAATGACTTCGGGCAAGCTTGCGGGCTATTCGCGCGGTCATCTTTTCGTCGGTCATTCGGCTCTCCGGTCGGCCCTGGGTACGCACGCTTCCAGCGTGCTGGCCTCCCGCGAAGGCCCGTTGTGTTCCAAGTAACGCATTGCCGAGTTTCGCACGCTGGAAGCGTGCGTACCCAGGCTGCCTTGTCAGTGAATGCCTATGCACACGACTATCCGGCGTTCTGCCCACTCATCGACTCATGCTCGAGGCCCGCCTTCAAATCGGTGTAGAGAAGTCGGTGAAAGAGGTGTTCGCCGGCCTCGCGCCTAACCGAGAGCCGTCCCGCTACATATGCGCGCGAGTTGAGGCCCCGCTGAACCGACTTGCAGATGGCGGTGTCCTCATCCTGAATACGCTGGGCCACACCTATGCTTGCGAGGTTATGCTCGCGCGCTTGCCCTGAGATGTTCGCAAAGTAGAAGTCGAAGATGACTTCGGTTCGGTCGACTCCGCGCGGACAGACGAGGTTTGTGTCCATCACGCCCTGGTACCAGTTGATCATGAGGTTCGGATAGATCCAGTAGTACAGAGCCCGGTTGCCTTCGCGGACCGCCCCGGTTTGCGCTTCGGCTCCAGCTGTCACCATTGGGCTCGATTGCAGGCAGAATCGCTCGCCGTTCTCAATCGTGTACTCGCTGTAGTCGAGAACGCTGTCGAGGCCCTTGTGGAGATGGGGTACGTGGTAGCCGCCGTCGAGGAAGTTGTCAACGAAGACCTTCCAGTTACAGTTCAACAGGTAATGGCGCCGCTCCACCCAGTGGAGATTATCAAGGCCCAGCCGTCCAATCTGTCCGATGAGGTCGGCGCCGAGAAACTCCTTAAGCGTTGGACCCTCGGGCTCGAGCTTCACAAACACCCAGTCTTCCCACAATGCCGTCTCAACGGGCACAAGACCGCTTTGCGCGCGATCGAAGCCGCAAACGCCGGCAAAATCCGGGGTCCCCTTCAATTCTCCTTCCAGCGAATACGTCCAGCCGTGATATGGGCAACGGAGGTTGGGTGCTCTCCCTTCGGCCTCGGTCATAACGGCGGCGGCATGATGGCGGCAGACGTTAAAGAATCCGCGCAGGACGCAGTCGCTTCCTCTCACGACCAGGATCGGCTCTTCGGCCACATCCCAGGTGATGAACTGACCCGGTTCGCGAACCTGATCGACGCGCCCCACCATCTGCCAAGAGCGGGCAAAGACCGTACGAGACTCCAACCCGAAGACGTGCGGGTCCACATACCATGGAGCCGGAATCGTCCGCGCCTCGGCGAGGGGTAAGTGCGGATTGTAGCTCTCGATGATCTCTCTGATGGACGCTTCCATAGGTCGCGCACTTTCCTGCAAGGCTGATGCTCGATACGTGCGCCATCCTATCAAAGAGTCCGGCTCTCTTGTAAGTCAGCGACGGGCGCGTGCTCTATCGCGGTTCGCCGATGACAGACCGTCGCGGGTTGATGAGCGCCCACATGACTGTTCCAACCGCTAGCACGCCGGCGGTCACATAGAAGGGAATATTCCAGGACCCCCACCACTGCACCGCGTTACCGACTACCACCGGCGCTATGGTGCCGCCCAGATTGCCAACCATGTTCATAAGCCCGGTCACCACTCCTGCGTTGCGCCTTCCAACGTCGAGGCATACGGACCACGCCGCGCCGCCGGTCATCATCTGGCAGAACGCAGCCAACGCGATGAACGATGCCGCCACCACACGATCCTCGGTATGAACGACGGCAATCAGCGACAACGCGCTGGTGATGAGGCCAAGACCGCCAACAGCGCACCGACCTATCTTCAAACTTCCTGTGCGGCGCGCCAGCCCATCCGTTGCCAGGCCGCCCAGCCAGAATCCGGCGGCACTGGTTAGCCAGGGCAGCGCTGAGAAGACTGCTGCATAGCTCGATGAGAAGCCTCGGGCCTTTAGGAGGTAGGTGGGCAGCCAGGTGATATAGAAGTAGAGGGCATATCCGTAGGCGAAATACATCCCGCAGATGAAAGCCATATTCGTGCTCCTGAGCAAGGTGCTCCAGGGCACGTCGCGCGTGTGTCCAAGCTGGTCCGCATCAACCTGGTCAGACCGAATGAATCTCAATTCTTCGGCGTTGACTGAGCGATGTTCTTCGGGTCGATCTCGAAACCACCAATACCAGATCCCCGCCCACACAACTCCGAGCGCGCCAAACTCCACGAATGGCAATCGCCAGCCCTGCAACTCGACCAGCTTGAACACGACAGGTGTGCAGATCGCTGCGCCAAGAGCATTGCCGACGAATGCGATGCTCAATGCGCGCCCCTGATGTGACGAGGGGAACCAGCGCGAGATAGTCCGCGCTATGTTCGGGAATGCGCCTGCCTCACCCACACCGAAAAGGAATCGCACTGAGATCAGCGTCGAGAATCCTGTTGCCGCAGCCGTTGAGGCGGTGAAAATCGACCACCAGAGCACAATTCGAGTCAGAGCCTTTCGAGTTCCGAAGTAATCTCCAAGCCATCCGCTGGGAATCTC
>JBGPFL010000115.1:0-9405 GCA_041483295.1 Blastocatellia bacterium
CGGCTGAACCGCGCCGCTTCCGTACGAGGGCCGCCCAGAAACATGACTCATCTTAAGAGTGGAAAGGAGCCAATTCCGGCGGCGGCGGTCGCGTTTGTCCGAGACACCGGCCGCGACATCGAGGTCTATCTCAGCCAGCGGCCTTTGCACTTTCGCTACTATCCGGGCGCGTTTGTATTTCCCGGAGGCCGGCGAGACCCGGAAGACGCGGACCTCAGAGCGACTGCCTGCCGCGAGGTGAAGGAAGAGATTGGCGTCGACATTGATCCGTTGAGACTGGTTCCTCTTCGCGATATCCACACCAGCCCTCACGCCGGACCCGTCTATCGCATGCTGACGTTTGCCTATGAGGTTAGCGGCGAGTTCGTAACCAGGCTCAACCGTGAAGAGGTAGATCAAGAGATCTGGCTGACCACTCGCGACGCGCTGACCCAGCTTGACCTCCCATATCAGATCAAAGCGGCGGTGTTTGCCATTTCGCGGTTCACGAGAGTTGTTGATCTGCTTCGCGCTCTCGAAAGTGGGACTGCCGACGAGGACTACTGGTTTTGAAGTTCGTCTTCACATGGACATTTGTCGTGCTGGTGGCGGTGGGTGTGGGCCTGCTCTCATTTGGTTGGATCAGCCCCGGAGTCTTATATCTAACGCTTGTGTATGATCTCTTGCTCATCGCCCTGGCCGCGATCGACTATTTCAGTTCTGAGAAGGCAGTCGACTTCAAGATCGAGCGCGAGATGGAGGAGCGCTTCGCAATGGGCGCGCACAATCGAGTGGCTATCAAAGTGACTAATCGCGCGGGCCGCCCGGTAACTTTGAGGATCAAAGATGAGTACCCTCCGCAGATGGAGTTACTCGATCCTCGCGAAGTCCAGATGACGGTTGTGACCGGGCGGTCGCGCGAGTGGCGTTACGATCTGCTGCCCACAGCGCGAGGAAAGTACAGCTTTGGAGACACCCAGGTCCGTTTTCGTTCGAAGTATGGTCTGTTATGGAAGCAGCTGTCGTATCCGACCGCAAGTGACGTGAAGGTTTATCCCGACATACGGGAGGCTAAGAAGAACGAGTTGTATGCGCATCGCAATCGGCGGCCGGAACTGGGCCTGCGGCGCATGCGAGTACGCGGACAGGGAAGGGAATTTGAATCGCTACGCGAGTTCGTGGTGGGGGACGAGATACGTCACATCTCGTGGCCGGTTACGGCGCGCCGGGGCAAGGTCATCACGCGCCAATACACTATAGAGCGCAGTCAGAACATTGTCGTATTGCTGGACACGGGTCGTCTAATGACCGCGCGGATCGGCAAGCTGTCAAAGCTCGACCACGCAATCAACGCGACTCTCTCGATTGCCTACGTGGCGGCGTCGGGGGGCGACAACGTGGGGCTGCTCGCTTTCTCGCGAAGAGTGATCAGCTATCTGCCTCCGCGGCGCGGCCGGGACCAGGTGAAGCAGATCATGGAAGCGCTCTACAGCCTCGAACCTCAGATGATAGAGCCGAGTTATGCGCGGTCGTTCAACTTCTTTAACGCTAACTGCCATCGACGCTCGCTGGTCGTAATACTGACGGACCTGGTAGATCGGGACGCCTCGGCGGAGCTCTTAGAGCACACGTCGAAGCTCATGCCTCGCCACTTGCCGCTCATCGTGACGATTGGAGATACGGACTTGCGGGAGTTGGTGCGCGCGCGGCCCACATCGTCGGCGGAGGTCTATCGTCAAAGTGTGGCCGAGGGCATCCTGCGGCAGCGCGAAGAGGCGTTGTCGCGAATTCATCATCTGGGCGGACTTGCTCTGGATGTGCCGGCCGGGCGGCTGTCGATCGAGTTGGTGAACAAATATCTCGAGGTGAAAGAACGAGGATTGCTCTGAGACGCGTGATGCGTGATCCGTGATGCGTGATTCGTGATGCGTGATTCGTGACCCGTGATGCGTGATTCGTGATGAGAAGAGGAGCCGGTAAGGAGACGCCTGACAGGGTTCTGAGACCGATCTCTTCCCCGCTCAAGCTCAAGGGGCCCTTCCAACCAGCCCGGGGTCGTGCTTCATGAAGTAGGCGACCAACACGAGCGCGCTGACGGCCGAGATCGCATACTTGTAGATCGGCGAGATGTGCGATGGTGAAACGAAGCCTTCGATCAAACCGGCGATCAGCAACATCGGTATGCAGCCGAGCAACAGCTTGATTGCAAGCAGTCCATTGGTGACCAGCGCGTCTATCCGCCTGAGATCGCCGGGCATCAGCAGCGCCTTCCCGATCAACAGCCCCGCCCCGCCCGAAATAAAAATGGCTGTGAGTTCTATCACGCCGTGCCCGGCCATGAAGATCGGTATTTTCCAGAAGCTATAGCGAACGCACAGGCCCACGACGATACCTACGTTGAGTCCGTTGAATGCTAGTACTGCTACGGTCCCGATCCCGGCAAGGATGCCGCCGGCGAACGCAACAAACGTAACCGTTATGTTGTTGGTCTGGATCAGGGAAGAGAAGAACGGGTTTGCTTCGTTGACCTGCTCGGTCCAGTCCACGTGCTCGGCGATCATCTGTCTGAGTCCTGGCGCGATTTGATCCGCGAAGCCCTCGTCGATGTAGCACATCAGGAAGGCGAAGGCACACGGCAGCAGGAAGGCCAGGAATGCTGTCAGTATGAAGCGAGACGCCTTTCTGAACGCTGCCGGGAAGTCGTATAGGAAGAAGGAGAGGAATACACCGAACCCGGACGACTCGCTGCGATAAATGGCGCCGTGCGCGCGAGCTACAAGATGGTTCAGATAGTTCACCAATCGCTGGTCGCGGACCTCTTCGCGGGCGATTGCCAGATCGGCCGCGGTCCGGCGATACAGTCGGCCGAACTCGCGTACCTCCTCCCCGGTAAGGTTGATCAACCTGAGTTTCGACGCCCGAGTGGTCAACTCCTCCAGGCGTTTCCACTTCTCGATCCGGGATTCTAGAAAGTTCTTTAGCATGGTTGGATTCGACGTTAGGTTACCACGCGCGCGCAGAAAGAAAAACTGCTAGAATCGCTGGCGCTGGAGAGTGAAATCAAAGCTGGGACTCAAAAGCCTCGGCAGCGTCGTGCCTCATTAACACCTCGCTTCATCGAGGTGCATGGCGGGATCGGAGCGTCCTTCGACTGTTTCAACAGCCCTCGGATTCCGCGAGGGGAAACCGTTGAAACGGTTCGGGGGAATCTGTCCAGTCGAGACCACCTCACTTCAAGTGAGGTGTTAATGAGATGGGCGCTTGCCGAGCCAGGTCGAGCTAAGGGGTCAAGAGCACAACCTCGCACAGATTCAGCGGACAAAGGACAAAGGACAACGGACAACATGCCATTCTCGTCGCTCGTCGGAAACGAACGGATAAAGAAGTTGCTCAAACGCGCCGTCGCTGAAGGACGCATTGGGCAGGGATTGATCCTCGCCGGCCCGCGTGGCGTGGGAAAGCATGAGTTCGCTCTCGCCCTCGCGCAGGCGGTGAACTGTGAGCGGCCGATCGAAGGCGATGCTTGTGGGCAGTGTGTTCCCTGCCGGAGGATTGCCGCAAGAGAACATCTCGATGTGCAGACGATTTCGCGGGACGGTCAGTTCATCAAAATCGACCAGATGCGCGAAATGTCTCGCGAAGCTCAGTTCCGGCCTTTCGAAGGGCGCCGGCGCGTCTACATACTCGACGATGCGGAGCGCCTCAACGAAAAAGCGGCCAATTCGATCCTCAAGACGTTGGAAGAACCGCCCGATACTTCACTGATTCTGTTGGTGACCTCAAAGCCCTATGCGCTGATTGAAACGATCCGCTCGCGCTGCCAGATGCTGAATTTTGCACCGCTAGCCGTCGCTGAGCTTGAGGCGCATCTGGAGGCAAACCACAAACGGCCCATTTCAGAGACACGCATGCTCGCCAGGCTTGCGCGAGGCAGCATAGGCCGTGCGCTCGAGATCGACCTGGGCGAGTATCGCAAGACGCGCGGGATCATGCTGGAGTTGATAGAGACGATGGCCGTCTCGCGTGACGCCGTACGCCTGATGAATGCGGCAGAATACCTCGGCAAGAAGTTGGAGCGCGAGGAATTCGAGCAACACATAGATGTGCTGATGGTAATACTGGCCGACCTGTTTCACTTGAAGCTTGGAGATGGGAGAGAGTCGTTGACGAACTCCGACGTTGCTGAGCGGCTTACACGAATGGCCGAGCCGACGACTGCGGATGAAATAGTCGAGTGGGTCGATGGCATTGAACGAGTGTTGCAGGGCTTGAGCCGCAATCTGAATCGGCAGCTTGCCATGGAAGCCCTACTAATAGGATCTAGGATTTAGGATTTAGCCCCAGATCCTAAATCCTAAATCCTAAATCCTAAATCCTAGATCCTCCCCTCAGGTCTCCTCTGCCGGCACGACGAGCACAGGCCGGTCTGCCGCAGAAAGCACCCGCAGCATCACATCGTTCAGCCCAAAGAGCCGCGACCGCGATTGAGGACCGTGACTCCCGATGACGATGAGATCGTGTTCCCCCTTGGTGGCCTCCGCCAATATTCCCGCTGTCGGCGTGTCAGCTCGTTGAATGAGAAGCTCAGTGGGTACGTCGAGGGCACGCAGAGTAGCCGCGGCCCGCTCCAGATGATTCCGCGGCAGTAGACTGGCCTCATCGACTTCTTTGGTCACGTAAAGGAGCGTGACAGCTGCGCCGAGACGGCGTGCGAGCTGCCCGCCCACCTTCACGTCGCTCTTGCCCGGCTCGCCTGCGGCAGTGCAAATGAGCACGCGATCGAGGGCCGCTCGCTCCCCGTTCACGACCAGCACGGGACTGTTTGTGCGTTCGAGCACAGTGGCGAGGGTGTCCTTTCGCCGCCTCGATCGTGCTCTGAGACCGCGCGCAGGGACTCTCGAACGAGCGGAGGCTGCCGTCATAATCAGCATGTCGTAGAGCGATTCGGTTTGCTCACGCACGATCTGCTCGGCCGGGTTGCCATAGCGTATGCGCAATTCGGCCTTTGATAATCCCGCCTCTTGCTGCCTTTCTTTCAGCACGCCTCGTAGCTGTTCGGCTGCGTCGGCGGTTTCGGCGACGCCCAGAACGGTCGTGTGCGCCTGAAGCTGTTCGGTGAGCAGGTGAGCCAGAGTCAGAGAGCGGAGAGGACCGACGCCGGCATCGCACACCATCAAACGAGGCGCGGGTTGCTCGAGAATCGTCCATCCGCGCAGACCGACCCACAGCTCCTGACCATCCAGGACCGCATCGGAGCCAAGCACTGCGTCGACGAGGAGACCTTCTTCGCCAAACGGCAATGCGGGAGCAATCTGCCGCGTACCTGGAAGCCGAGGCAATCGTAACCTGAGGCGACGCTGCGGCCCGGCAAACATCTCTTCGACCGCTTTGCCCCGTCCAAGGACCGGGATGTCAGGGGGAGGGCCGCTGCAGCTCAATACCACTTGCTCGGGTCGAAAGAGAAGCTGCACCCGCGCGCCTTCTTCGTGCGGGACGCGGGGTGAGATTGGAAGGCTGAGCGATCCGAAGCGCGCTTGTCCTTCCTGAGCGCGCCCCACGAGAATCGTGCCCGCTCCCAGGAACGTGGCCGTGAATAGCGATCTGGGTGTGGCGTAGAGATCTTCTCCCGCCCCCACCTCGAGCAATCGCCCCCGTTCGAGTACGCCAATGCGGTCCGCGAGTTCAAACGCCTCTTCCTGATCGTGGGTGACGAGGATGGTAGTCACGCCGAGTCTGCGCTGAATCTCTTTGAGACTTCGCCGGAGCTGCGATCGGATCTTCACGTCCAGGGCCCCGAAGGGCTCGTCCAGCAACAGTACGCTCGGCTCGTAGATAAGAGCGCGGGCAAGGGCAACTCGCTGCTGTTGGCCGCCCGAGAGTTGACTGGCACGGCGGCTGCCAAGGCCCGCGAGACCAACCAGGTCGAGGAGACGCTCGCTGCGGGTTGTTCGCTCGCGCCTGGGGATCTTTCGAATCTTGAGGCCGAACTCGATGTTTTCCGCGACAGTCATGTGACGAAAGATGGAATAGTTCTGAAAGACGAAACCTGTGCCACGCTTCTGGGGTGGAAGCGCTGTCACATCTCGCCCGTAGAGCAACACGCGGCCTGCTGAGGGACTGGTGAGCCCCGCGATCACGCGCAGCAGGGTGCTCTTTCCGCTTCCGCTCGACCCAAGAAGGACGAACAATTCCTTTTCGGCGACTTCGAGCGAGACGTTGTCGACTACGCGTTGATTGCCATAGGTCTTGGTAATCTGTTCAAGAACTATCGACATCAGAGTCGGTCTCCGGAACTAAGGATTGCCGGCTGTTTCTGAACGGGAGGGGACAAAGCCGGCCGGCATTGAATAGCTCGCACCTCGGAACGATTAGAGCTGGACCTCTCTACCGCCGGCCCATCCCTCTGCGGTGAAGTCCCCACCAAATCGCTTCTTGAGAACTCTATCATTATGCGCAGTTCTTGTCTCTTTTTGAGATCGACGAGCTCGCCGATATCTGCCCGGAGGTACTTCGAGTCGGGCTCCCACGGCAACAATAGCAGATCGCGATCCTCCAGCCGTCCCTCGATCAGACTTTCATGTCGTCCCATGGGCTGTGCGACACGACGCTGCCTGCGATCCGCCTGATGCGCTCGTCGTGGTCTGCCAGCTTGTCGAGGTCGCTGCGCAAGCGCTGGGCCAATAAGGTCCCATCACTCAAGTGAGCATTCGGCTCGACGGGTGTGACCCCGATCAAAGCGACTTGCGAGCTCGTGCTTTCGCCCACCAGGTTCAGCGCGATGGGCAGGAGGTGTTGTGCACGCGACGCCGTGTCGACTGGAACAAGGATGTTGAAATCGCGAAGCGGCGAGGTGCCAGGTTTTTCCCCAACAGAGTTTTCCATGTGTTTCACCCGTTTGACTACCAGAACGTTAGAAGGAGACCTGGATTCGGCTGAGCACGACGAAGAAATTGTTGGCGCCGGGCTTTGGCCTTCGTAGAGGGTCGCCGAAACGTTCGATCCCCACATCGAGCAGATGGCGGACGTATCGGTTCAAATACCAGTTGACCCCGAAGAACACAGTCTCGCCGCGATTCGACTTCGCTGTGGCGTCGGAGATCTGAAGATTCGAGTACCGCAATTTCAATTCCCAGGCTCCGAAGCCAGGCTTGCCGTTCTGTTCACCAAAGAGGTTATTTCTGGAGACTACGGCTCCGGCATCGGGTTTGGTCTCTCCTGTTAAGAGGTAAGTGAACTGGGCCATCGTGCCCTTTGCGACCACGCCCGGAAGAGTTGTACCTCCAGGTCCGAGGTTCTTGCGCTCCTGACTGGTTTGAACATACTCGGTGCGGAACGCAGCACGTCCGAGCAGCCAGGTGAACTCGCCGTTGGCGCGATTGATCTGACCGTTGACGGTATCGGGTGTGAAGAAGGTGAAGCTGCGGCTTTCGGTCTGCCCGCGGACGCTCGTGCCTCCAAGACTCCGGCCCTGCGTATAAGCGCCGCCGAACGCAATTCCCCTGGTCCAGAAATCTTTCGAATTTTTCCAGGGCGCGAATCGCAGCCGCAGGGCGCCTTCAGGAGTACTGTTGTTGTTTTGGGCAAGCAAGCCCTTCGCGTTGAACGCGCCAACCTGATACTCGAACACGCCTTTGCCAATGACGCCGGATGCCATCATACCGGGGCTGCGGCTCGGCACGAGGCCATTGACGAGAGAGCGCTCGACAAAGTCCTGATTCGCATCCTGGCGAATCTCCTCCTGGCTGATCGGCACGCGGACCTGGCCGAAGCTCAATTGGAGCTCATCGAAGCGGTGAACTCTCACGTAGAAGTCGCGCAGTATAGTGCTGGTGGTGTCGGAAAAATCTCCTTCAATTCTGTAATCGAAGTATCGTTCCAGTTTTCCTTCCACGATTAGCCGCGCTCGTCTCACCAGGAATGTATCAGGAGGCACATTTCCCGCCTGGTAGCCGTGATAGTCAAGCTGCGCATATCCAGTTATGAACGTCTCGAAGCTGCCGTCCGCGCTTCTCAAGAACGCACGACCCATATCCTTATCCCAACCTGCCAGAGGCGCAGCCTTATCCTCCGCCTTCGACTGACTCGGAGCGGCAGCGCCTGAGAGATTCAGCGCTCGGGTGGCGCCGCCTTTGATACTTACAGCTCCTGATTGCGGAGTGGCTGGGTTTGGAGGTTCTGACGATGGCGCCAGTGTCAGCGCGGCGGTCCCTGTCTTTGTTCCGCTTGCGTCAAGCCGCCTTTCCAGTTCGGCAAGGGCTCGCTGTTGCTGTTCAATGAGAGCCTGCATCTGATCCAACTTTGCTTTCAGCCGGTCGAGCTCGGCTTGCGATCGGGAATCGGGCTTCGGATCCTGCCTGGCATTCAAATCGATCTCATGACACGAGGCGGCCAGTTCCGAGGCCGACCGCTGTTGCGGTGTTTCTGCCTCAGCTTGCGACTTGCCGAATGCCGGTTTGGCGGCAAGCGTAATCAGGGCGAGTATGAGATAGATTCGATAAAAACTGCCATGAGAGTTCATGATTGTGTCTCCTTGATCTTGGGTCAGTTGTCCGTTGTCAGTTGTCAGTGGAGCAACGGACCACCGACAACAGACTAACCCGTCTTCCGCGTTCTCTTCTTGAAGAACTCCATCAGCATCAGCATGCTGAACGAGATCAGCGCCAGTACCATTGCCATTGCGTACGCGGCCACGGGGTTGCGATCGTCGAGCGATCGAAAGATAAACAGAGTCGAAGTCTCCGTCAGGCCGCTCACTCCTCCGCTGACTACCAGCACCGCGCCAAACTCGCCAAGCGCGCGCGCCATCGTGAGAGATACGCCATACAGCAGACCCCATCGTATCGAAGGAAGCGTCACGTGCCAGAATGTCTGCCAGCCGTTTGCGCCTATCGTGTAGGCCGCGCTCTCCTGCTGCGTACCGGCCTGAGTAAGCACAGGAATCACCTCGCGAATCACGAACGGCAGCGACACGAAGGTCGTTGCGATCAGCATGGCGGGCCAGGCAAAGACCATTTTTATGCCCAGCCTTTCGGTGATCGGCGTCAACCACCCGTTCCGCCCGAACAACAGGATCAACATCAACCCGGCTACTACCGGGGAGACGGCGAACGGCAGATCAACCAACCCATTGATGAAACGATGGCCCCTGAATTGGTCACGAGTGAGCACGAACGCGATGCACAGACCGAAGACCGTGTTAATCGCCGTAGCGGCGGCGCCCATGATCAGTGTCAGCTTCAATGCGCTTAAGGCATTGTCGGTAGTGACCTCACGCAGAAAGATTGACAGGCCTTGGGACAGAGCCCCCCATGCGATCGCGAGAAGTGGACCCAGTAGGAGCGCACCCGCATAAAGCACGACAAGGCCTGTCAGCAGCCACTCGGCGAAAGTGTGCCGCCTGGCTTGCGCCGGCAGATTGGAGCCCGC
>JBGPFL010000116.1:0-9356 GCA_041483295.1 Blastocatellia bacterium
AGCCTCATCATGGATCGCGGACATCGTTCTGATGTTATAGACGGGAAGCTTCGGGTCCAGCCTGGCGATCTCGTTGCGCACCACCGCGCTCATACTTTCAGGATTGCCCGCAGTGCGCACCACAAGGGTCATGGCGTTGAAGCCCAATTGCGCCGCCGAAAAATAGATTGTCGGTCTCGGCTCTTGATCCAAACTGTTGCGCACGTCGCCGGCCACACCGACGACGGTCATCCAGGGATTATTCGTGCCGGGGCGGAGTCGCTTCCCGAGGGGATCCTCGTTGGGCCAAAGGCGGCGAGCTATCGCGTCGCTGATGATGAGGTTGGTCGATTCCGGCCCGTCTCGTTCCGTGAAATCCCGGCCTTGAAGAATCGGGATGCCCATCGTGGCGAAGTACTGCGATGTCACTGCGCGCGCATCGGCTGGGAGCGCTTCCTCCGGCGACATCGTGCGGCCTTCGACGGTAACCGGCACCGACCAGTTCATCCCCCTGGCAAGTGGGACTCCGACTACGGCGCCAGATCCCAACACTCCAGGCGTCGCGCGGATGCGCTCCAGCGCTTGCGCATAGAAAGCCGTCTGCTGGCTCTTCTCTCGATACTGCGACATGGGCAGCGCGATTTGCAGAGTGAGCACCCTGTCGGGCTCGAAGCCGAGGCGAACGTGACTGAGCCTCACGAAGCTTTGCGCCATTAGCCCCGCGCCGATCAGCAACACCAGCGCCAGGGCGATCTGGGAGATCACCAGGACCCTGCGGGCACGATGACCCGCCCCGCCGGCCAGGCCCCTGGCGGTCTCCTTGAAGGCTTCGCTGAGATTGACTCGAGAAAGATGCAACGCCGGCACCAGGCCGAAGATCACGCTTGTGAGCAGCGAAATCACAAGCGTAAAACCGAGGACACGGCGCTCGATCTCAACCTCGTTCAACCGTGGGATATTCACCGGCAGATGGCTCACGAGCAGATCCATTCCCCACAACGCGAGCAACAATCCGGCGATCCCTCCGAGGAAGGCCAGCAGACTGCTCTCCGTGAGGAGCTGCCGCACCACGCGGCTGCGACTTGCGCCCAGCGCGCTGCGAATGGCAACTTCCCGCCGGCGGCGAGTGGCTCGTGCCAGGAACAGGTTGGCCACATTGCAACAGGTGATCAAGAGAACGAAGCCCACGGCCCCCAGGAGCACCCAAAGCCCCTTCCGCAATTCCTCAGGTATGATCCACTCATAGAAGCTCTGGAGGCGGATGCCCCACCCCGCATTGGAGACCGGATATTGCTGTTCGAGTTGGCGGGCGATGGCAGCCATAGCGGCCTGCGCCTCTGCAAGGCTGACGCCGGGCTTGAGACGTCCGATGATGGAGAAGTTGCGATTTGAGCGATCGGCTCGCCAGGGATACACCGCCGGATCCGAAATCAGCGGCACCCACAACTCGGTTCCTCTAGTAAACTCAAACTTCGATGGCATTACTCCGATGACGGTGTAACGTTCGCCGCTTAGTTGAATAGCCTGGCCGATCAACTCACGATCAGCGCCGAAGTGCCGTTGCCATAAGCCATAGCTCAAGAGAGTCACGTGGTTGCGCCCCACCTGTTCTTCTTCGGGAAGAAAACTCCGCCCGATCAAAGGCGAAATGCCGAGCGCCGGGAACAGATCGGAGGTCACGCCCACCGCCGCCACTCTTTCAGGCTCGCCGTCGCCGGTGAGATTGAACGTGGTGTTTTCCTGTGCAGCCAGTTGCTCGAAGACGGACTGTTGCTTACGCCAATCTTCGAAGTTGGGAGAGGAAGCCGGGAAGTAAGGCAAGCCGCGCTGCGGACTGGTCTCCCAAACGCGGATCAGGCGCTCAGGCTCTGGGTAAGGCAGCGGCTTGAGCAGCACCGCATTGACCACGCTGAAGATGGCGGTATTCGCGCCGATGCCCAGCGCCAGCGTGAGCACGGCGATGAAGGTAAAGCCGGGATTCTTTCTCAACATCCGCACGCCGTAGCGCAGGTCTTGCAATAGTGTTTGCATAGGTACCCCTCACCGGATTTTAGATTCTAGATTTGGATTCCGCTATCCAAAATCCAAGAATCATTCGCCTCGCAGCGCCAGCATTGGGTCTACCCTCGTGGCTCGCCGCGCCGGCAGGTAGCACGCCAGCAGGGACACCACTATGAGCAGGAGCGTAATCGCCGCAAAGGTGATCGGGTCTGTCGGCGACACGCGAAATAGCAATCCCCCCATCAAGCGCGTAAGCGCGAAGGCTCCAGCCAAACCCGCGCAGACCCCCAACGTCGTGAGCAACATTCCCTCCCCGACTACCAGCTTGAAGATGTCCCGCGCCTGCGCGCCCAGCGCCAGGCGCACGCCGATCTCGTGGATGCGCTGACTGGTTGAGAAGCTGATCAGCCCATAGATGCCGACGGCGGCAAGCGTCAACGCGATTATCGCGAAGGAGCCCAGGAGCAGCAATGTGAAACGTCTTTCCGCGAGCGAGCGCGAGACGAGCGCCTCGATGGTCGCGGTGCTCGCGAACGGCTGATCCCGGTTGACTGACCAGATCGCTTCTTTCACTGCCGTGAGCAGAGCCGCCGGATCAGCCGCCGTGCGCACGACATAGGTCATTGAGCCATACGGCTCCTGCAGGTGCGGCAGGAAGAGTTCGGCGCGCGGATCGCTGTCGAGGCCCGTATGCCGCACGTCACCGATGACGCCGATGACCTCGCGGACCTTCGACTCCCCGATGAATGTGACCTTGACCCTTTTTCCAACCGGATCTTCTGTGGGCCAGTAGCGGCGAGCCATCGTTTCGCCGACCAGTACGACCGGCGGAGAGTCCTGGTTGTCAAAGCGAGTAAAGAGCCGGCCGCGCCGGAGCGGAATGCCCAGGGCGCTGAAGTAGTCGACGGTTGCCACCGTCGCATAAGCGGTCGGTTCTTCCCCAGCCAGAGGGGCCGGGACTCCTTCGAGGGTGAACTCGGACTTGATGTCAATGCTGTTAGTGTGAAAGGGCAGCGCCGATACCGCGCCCGCGGCCTGGACTCCGGGCAGGGCGGCGATGCGACTCAGAGTCTGATCGAAGAAGGCGACCCGTTGTTGTGACGTGCGGCTCCTGGCCCACACGTGCACTTCGAGCGTCAGGGCCTTCTGAGCTGCAAAGCCCGGATCGACCTGCAAGAGGCCCGCAAAGCTTCGCATCAGCAAACCGGCTCCGATCAGGAGTATCAGCGCGAGTCCGATCTCCGTAACGACGAGGAAGTTGCGGAAACGATGGCGCGTGGACCCCGGGGTCAGACTTCGCCCGCCTTCCTTGAGTGATTCATGGAGGTCGGGTTTCGAGAGTTGTAGCGCGGGTGCCAGCCCGAAGATCAGGGACGTGAGCGCTGAGACTCCGAGCGCAAAGAAGAGCACGTGGCTATCGAGACGGATCTGATCGATACGCGGAAGGTTCCCGGGGCTGAGCGCAATGATCGCGTCTATGCCCCAACTCGCCAACAGTACGCCACCGATTCCCCCGAGCAGAGCCAGGGAAAGGCTCTCGGTCAGCAACTGCCGGACTAAGCGGCCGCGAATGGCGCCCAGCGCAGAGCGAATCGCGAACTCCCTCTGTCTTGCCGCCGCGCGGACCAGCAGCAGATTTGCGACGTTGGTGCAGGCGATCAGCAAAACGAAGCCTACCGCACCCAGCAGCACCAGCAGCGCCGGTCGCACCTGTCCGACAATCTGTTCGCGCAAGGGCACAACCCTCACTCCGACTTCGCTGTTCGTATGCGGATACTCTGCGGCAAGCTGCGCCGCGATCCCGTCCATCTCATGTTGCGCCTGTGCGACACTCACCCCGGCTTTCAACCGCCCCACTACCGGTATCCAGGCAGAGCCGCGATCCCGGCTGTAAGATTTGGGAATGACATTCGGCGCCCACAACTCCCTTCCGGGTGGGAACTGGAACTCAGGAGGCATAACGCCGACGATCGTATGAGGTCGCCCATTCAGCAACACAGTTTGCCCCACCAGGCCGGGATCGCCGCCAAATCGGCGCTGCCACAATCCATGGCCGATCACCACTACGGCTTCATTGCCGGATTTGTACTCCTCCGGCAGGAAGGTCCGTCCATACAGGGCGTCAACGCCGAGGATCTGAAAGAAATCGGCTGTTACCAGCCATGAGCTGAACCTCTCCGGCTCGCCCTGACCGGTCATGCTGTGGCCGAAGGGTTCGGCGGCAGCGATTGCTTCAAAGAGTTGATTGCGATCTCGGAGGTCCAGAAAGTTTGCGGGAGAGAGCGCTTCTCGATTCATTCCTCCCCTGGAGTTGTCTTGCCAGATGGTCATGATCTGCTCGGAGCCTTTGTAGGGCAGCGGTCGCAACAGCACAGCGTTCACGACGCTGAAGATGGCTGTGTTAGCGCCGATGCCCAGCGCGAGCGTGATAACGGCGATGAGAGTGAAGGCGGGCTTCTTCGTCAGCATTCGCGCGCCATAGCGCAGGTCTTGTAACAGTCTTTGCATGACTCACTCCTCTTTCGCCGCCGAGTCCACTTGAAGTCGGACTTGCTGCGAGAATCTGTCCTTGACTCCTTCTGTCCCGCAATCTCATTAACACCTCACTTCAGTGAGGTGTCTTGTCCCGGGGCGACGACGGAACCGTTTTAACGGTTTCCCCCGTTGTAGCAGCCACCCTTCGCGACAGATCCTGCACGGGGTTGAGCCAACGTTAGACGGATCGGAAACCGTTAAAACGGTTCCGCAACTCCGTCCCTCACCCGGCCACCCCACTGAAGTGGGGTGTTAATGAGACAGAGTCTCCGCGACATTGACTCGCACTCTTAATCACACCCTTCGCCGTAGTTATTCGTATCGCAGCGCTACCATCGGGTCGACCTTTGTAGCTCGGCGGGCAGGCACAAAACAAGAGACCAGAGCCACTCCAGTCAGGATCGCCGGGATCGCAACGAAGGTGAAGGCATCGGTAGCGGTTATGCCGAATAGCAGCGTTGCCATCAATCGCGTGGACGCGAACGCTACAACCAGCCCGATACCCACACCAATGAGCGCAAGCATCATCCCTTGACCCACAATAAGCTTCAAGACATCCTGTCGCTGCGCTCCAAGGGCTGCGCGAATTCCGATCTCATGAGTGCGCTGGGTGACCGAATAACTGATGACGCCGTAGAGCCCCACTGCTGCGAGAGTAAGCGCTACCGCGGCGAATATGCCCAGGAGCACCATCAAGAATCGCTCCCTCGCCATCGATTCAGAGACGAGCTGCTCGAGTGGCCTGATGCGCGACAGCGGCTGCTCTTTATCGATGCCGAGGACCTCGCTGCGGATTGCCCCACTCAAAGTGGCAAGGTCGCCGTCGGTGCGCACTACCAGGGTCATATTGGAAAACGGATTCTGCAGATGTGGCTCGTATGTCTGCATGGTGGTGGGCTGAGCCAGACCGTACTGCTTGACATCGGCGACGATGCCGACGATCTCGCGGAACATCTCAGGCCCATTGGTCACGTTTATGCGTTTGCCTATTGGGTCCTCGTCCGGGAAAGACCTCCTGGCCATCTCCTCGTTGATGACCGCCACCCTCGGAGCATCCCTATTATCCTGCTCGGTAAACACGCGACCCCTCAACAACCGAATGCCCATCGCTTTGAGGTAGTCGGGGCTTACCGCGTAGTAATTTGTTGAGAGACCTTCGCCGGGAGCGTTGGGAGGGCGACCCTGAATGTTGAAACCGAGCACGTAGTCCCCCTGAATTGGAAGAGACTGAGTCGCGCCAACTGCTGAGACCCCGGGAAGCGTAGAGACTCTTTCGATGAGTTGTGTGAAGAAGGCAGACTTCTGATCGTCCTGCGGGTACTTCTTCCCAGGCAACGACAATCCTACTGCCAGCGCATTGCTTGGATTGAATCCGGGGTTGACCTGCTGCAAGCGATAGAAGCTGCGAATCAGCAAGCCCGCGATTACGAGGACCAGAAGCGCGATAGCGACTTCACCAACGACCAGCGCGCCGCGAACCCGATGGTGGCTGCCTGTCGTTCCCCGCCCGCCTTCTTTGAGTGTCTCATTCAGATTCGTATTGGAGGCTTGTAGAGCAGGGGCGAGCCCGAAGATCAAGCCGGTCAGCAATGTCACGACGAGCGTGAAGCCGAGGACTCGCGCATCGAGCGTGACATTCCTGACGCTGGGCAGATCCTGGGGGGCAATTGCAATCATCGAGTCGAGGCCCCACCTGGCGAGCAGCAATCCCGCGCCTCCGCCTACCAGCGCAAGCAGAACGCTTTCGGTCATGAGTTGCCGAGCGACCCGCCAACGACTCGCGCCAAGGGCAGTGCGGATCCCCATCTCTTTCTGCCGGCCTGTTGAGCGAGCAAGCAAGAGGTTGGCTACGTTCGCACAGGCGATCAGCAGCACCAGCACGACCGCGCCCAGCAGGACCAGCAACGCGGGTCTGATATCGCGGACATCGTACTCTTGCATCGGAAAGACGTTGACGCGCCAGCCAGTATTCGTATCGGGGAATTGCTCGGCAAGTTGACCCGCGATTGTGTTCATTTCTGTGTTTGCCTGCTCCGCGGTTGCACCGGCCTTCAGGCGTCCGACGACTGAGATGTAATGGGCACCGTGTTGTTGAGCCTGGCTGGCGTTGAAAGCCATCGGCGTCCACAGGGCTGTTTCACGGTCCGGAAACTGGAACGTGGGCGGCATGATGCCGACGACCGTGTAACTCGTGGCGTTGAGCGTTATGGCTTGCCCGATTACGCCTGGATCAGAGCCGAATCGCCGCTTCCACAGGCCGTCGCTCAGTATTGCTACGTTCTCGTGTCCGGGCTGATCCTCGTCATCAAGAAACGTGCCCCCCTTTGCCGGCCTGGCGCCAAGCATTTCGAACAAACCCGCCGTGACGCGCGCGCCCGGGAGCCGCTCGGGCTCCGATTCGATGACCAGATTGAACGCAGAACTATTGACCGCTGCGAGCTTCTCAAATGTCGTATTCTGCTTCTGCCAGTCCAGGAAGTTGCCAGGTGAGACGGAAAACTCCGGAAACTGCGGCAGCTTGTTCTCCCTCAAAACCATGAGCCGGGCGGGATCGTCGTATGGAAGCGGACGCAATAGAACGGCGTTCACTACACTGAAGATTGCCGCGTTGGCGCCTATGCCGAGAGCAAGAGCGATGACGGCCACAACTGTGAAGCCCGGGTTCTTCAAAAGCATCCGAATGCCGTATCGCAGATCCTGAAACAATGTGTTCATGAGCTCTCCTATAGCAGTGCTGAGTATGAGTACTGAGTGCTGAGTTCTGAGTAGGGAGTGTGTTCGGCGTTGAGTAGTTTGTGTGTCCTGAGATGCTCTCGAACTCAGAACTCAGAACTCAGCACCCAGCACTCAGCACTCAGCACTCCGTTCCCTATGGTTTCCTGGTGCCCGTCCACTTACCCAGTGCGACATCGTTGAAGGCAACCGTGCCCGTCATCTTTGCCGGCGATTCGATCGTTCCGGTGTAGGTGGCTTTGATAGTCTCTCCGTCTCTCGAGATCTCAAATCCAAACACGGCCTTGTCGCCCTTAACGGAGCCGGCCACTTTTTGTTCCCCTAACGGTCCCGAGTAAGTTCCGGTGATCTTCTCGCCTTCCTGTTTGAAGACGAACGTCGGATCCCCATGTCCTCCATCCTCCAAATCAACTGAGAAGATCCAGGTCCCGGAAATATCGACGGCCGCCGCCCGCGGACTGGCCGCCCCAAACGAGGCGATCAAACCGATCAGAAAGATCGCTAGCAGATGGTTCTTCATGTTAGCCTCCTTAACGCTGGTTGATCCAAATTGGTGAGTTGTCCGTGGTCAGTCGTCCGTTGTCCGTGGCATCGACAACGGACCACGGACAACTGACCATTGGCACCTTACTCATCTCTGAGCGCCATCATGGGATCCACTTTCGTCGCCCGGCGCGCCGGTAACAAACACGCAACCAGCCCAACCGCGATCAGCAGCACCGGCACAACAACGAACGTCACTGTATCGGTAGCGCTCACTCCAAACAGCAAGCTCTCCATCAATCGCGCAGTCCCGAAGGACCCGGCCAGCCCGATCGCAACACCGGCGACCAGCAACGGCAGGCCCTGACCCGCAACCAACCTGAGCACGTCCATGCGGTTGGCCCCCAACGCCATTCGTATGCCGATCTCCTGGGTTCGCTGGGTGACTGAAAACGAGATAACGCCATAGATGCCGATGCCGGCGAGCAGAAGAGCCAGCCCGGAAAATGCAATCAACAAGACGAGAGTGAAGCGCCGCTGCGCTACTGAGGTCGCGACCCTCTGTTGCATCGACGCGATGTCGTAAACAGGCACATCTTTGTCGATCGCGCGCATCTCATCGCGAACTGCGCCTGTGAGAGCCTGCGGGTCGCCCGCAGTGCGAACAACGAGCTGCATATACGAATCTGTCCACTGCGCACTCGGGACATACGCCTGTAGATCGGGCGGCGTATCCAGCCCGTAGTGATTTACGTCGCCGACGATTCCTACAATTGTGCGAAGCGGACCGTCAGGGCCGCCCAACCTTATCCGCTTTCCAAGCGGGTCTTCTTCTCCCCATATTCGCCTGGCTGCAGTCCTATTGATCAGCGCCACCAGCGGCGCGTCGCTACTGTCCTGCTCGGTGAAGCCGCGGCCCCGAAGGAGAGGAATCCCCATCGCCCGAAGGTAGCCGGGGCTTATGCCGTATCGCTCGGCGCTCGGCGCAAGTGCGGGGTTGGGCGGAGGCTTCTCTTCAATGTGGAGACCGTATTTGTCCATATTGCCGCCCAGCGGCAGGTTGCTGACTACTCCTGCCGCCTCTACTCCCGGCAAGGCCTCCATGCGGCTGGCCACTTCGCGGAAAAAAGCGCGCACCTGGTCGTCGGTACCATAGTTCGCACCCGCTGCCGGGACCGACATCGTCAGCAACCTCTTCGGCTCGAAGCCTGGAGCCACGTCGAGCAAACGCGAAAAGCTTCGAACCAGTAATCCCGCGCCCGTCAACAGCACGAGCGCAAGAGTGATCTCACCAACGACCAGTAGGCTCCGCAGTCTTCGCTCGCCCTTCGATTGCCAGCCTCGCCCGCCTTGCCTGAGCAAAGAATGAACATCCTGCCTTGCTGCGTGCAGCGCTGGAGCGAGACCGAATAGGAATGCCGTCAACACCGAAATCGCCCCGGTGAACCCGAGCATGCGCGCGTCCATCGTCACTGGCTGGAGGCGCAGCATCTTCGCCGGACTTAGCGCCACAAGCAGTTCAGTTCCCCATGCCGCCAGAAGCCATCCGGCAATTGCGCCGAGCAAGGCGAGCGCGAAACTCTCTGCGAGCAGTTGGCGCACGATTCTCCAGCGACCTGCTCCCA